>NZ_JACHLC010000003.1:0-300000 GCF_014207845.1 Chryseobacterium shigense | reverse complement strand
CTCAGTTCCTGAAAAATACACCGGCTGAAAATATCCAGAAGATTGAAGTGATTACGGTTCCGGGAAGTGAATACCAGGTGGAATCTTCAGACGGGATCATCAATATTGTTTTGAAAAAGAAAATGAGCGACGGTACAAACGGCAATATGAGATTCTCCAATACCCAGAACAAATACAATTCCAGCCAGGCAAGTTTTTCCGTGAATTACCGTAAAGATAAACTTGGAATCAGTGCCAACCTCAACGGCGGAGAAAGTATCCAGCCTCAGAGTTATATTTTAAGAAACGGTACGGATCAGATGAAAAATGAGTCTGTAGGTAACATCGATGATCCGAATAAAAACATCGGTGGCTATTTAAATATTGATTATCAGCTGAATGATAATAATAATTTAGCTTTATCCTGGAATTCATGGGCCAACAGAAGCTATGATTCTACGATTGATCTGTTCAATACCCTAACTCAGCCTAATGAAGATGGAATCCTTGAAACCAACTATACAAGAACAAAAAACAGGGAAGATGCCCGAAATTATAACAACTCGGTTAACCTGAACTACGAATTAAAACTTGATTCTCTCGGAAGCAAGCTGAACGTAAATGCAGCCTATCTTATTTATAAAAGATTCCAGTTTTCAAAAAACAATACCATGCTTCCCGGCATAACCAACTGGAGTGATTTTTCAAGAACCGGGAAAACAATTGTTCAGGATATTCCGCAGATCATCAATAATTTTTCGGGAACGGCAGATTATATCCAGAAATTTAAAAATGACTTCACATTCTCCGCAGGAGGAAATTTTAATAAAACAAAAACGGATAACGATACAAAAAATCTTACCTACGATTATACATATGATGATCTCGGCCATCTGACCGGTACAACAACCAGCCCGGAACTTAACCATTTTATCTACGATGAAAATATTTACGGACTTTACCTGACATTTGAAAAGAAGTTCTCTGATAAATTCTCAGGAAAGATTGGAGCAAGGTATGAAATTACCAACAGTTTAGGCACAGCAGACAGCCCTACCAATCCTATAGAATCTCAAAGACATCAGACCATTAAAAGAAATTACAATAATTTTCTGCCGTACTTAAGCTTCAATTACGCGATTAATGACAAGAACAATATTTCCTATTCATTCTCAAGCAGAATGAGAAGACCAAGCTTCTGGGAGCTGAATCCGGTAAGAAATTACATCACTGAATATAATTATACCCAAAACAATCCTTTTGTGAAGGCATCATCGACTTACAACCAGGAATTGACGTATATGTATAAAAATTCATATTTCCTGATTCTGAACCACTCCTACCTTAAAGATCAGATCACACAGGTTCCTTTGCAAGGGTTCACAAAAACAACTGACGGACAGGTAAGTGACCAGAGCGTGCTTCGCTATATCAGGACCAATTTCGGTGACAGACAGGAAATGTCCGCTATGGTGGGAATTCAGAAGACTTTCTTCAAACAGTATTTAACCCTGAATTTCAATGCGGGAATTCAGCATAATATCAATAACGGCTCTTTGTCTGAAGATCCTACCACAGGTGAAACTTTTGTAGATAAAGAGGGAAAGCCTTTAGTATATACCAATCATGTAAAATCAACAAGTTTCATTGTGACCAGCAACAATACGCTACGTCTGGACAAAAAGAAAACCTGGTTCCTGGGAGTTAATTATTTCTTTGTTGACAAACAGCAGATTGAACTGGGAATGCTGAAAAACCTGATGAGCTTAGACTTAAGCATCAAGAAAAACTGGAACGACTGGACTTTCGCCGTAAATCTTAATGATGTATTAAGAACCAATGTTGTGGAAATTGAGGATTACCAGCCCAACGGAAATTATAACTACATCAGAAACGATCAGTACAGAAGAAGCGTAACCGTAAGCCTTACTTACAACTTCGGAAACCAGAAAGTGAAAAAGGTAAGAGACATAGAAGGCGCATCGGATGCCATCAAGAGCAGAACAAGATAAAGAACTATCATTCTTCATATTCAATTCAATTATTTTTTGTGGTAAAAGCCCGCCGGAATTTCCGGCGGGTTTTCTATCTTTATGATTATGTATAAAAGTTTCATCACCATTCTGTATTTTCTTTTGATCTGCTTCCTCTGGACCGGATGCAAGGAAAAAACCATTAATCTTGGAGAAAACATTTCTTTTGAATTGGAAAAAGATATTTCTTACGGAAATGATTCCCAACAAAAATTAGATCTTTATACTCCTAAAAACAGGAACTCAATAAAAGGGGTCTTTGTGATTATTCACGGAGGAGGCTGGAAGGCTGGAAACAAGTCTGACCTGACATTTTTTACGCTTTCAATGATGAAAAAATTCCCTGATTATGCTTTTGCCAATATGAATTACAGACTGGCAGATAATGATTCCTTTATTCTTCCCAACCAGACAGAAGACATTGACAATGCTTTAGATTTATTGGTTAAGAAATCCGTGGAAATGAAATTTAAGCCTGAATTTATTTTGCTTGGAAACAGTGCAGGAGCGCATTTATCAATGTTATACGGGTATAACAGCATTTTTGATGATAAGCACAGGACAAAAGTAAAGGCGGTTGTAAATATTGTAGGCCCTGCAGATATAAACAGTGCCGATTTCAGGAATTATTCCGATTATTCTTTTGTTGAAAAACATATGATTGATTCCTCAAAACCAACTCCAACCGACATTACCCATTCAGATATTCCCAATCCTGTTTTCTGGATCAATGAAACATCTCCGCCCACGATCTCTTTTTACGGAAACAATGACCATATTATCCCTTTATCTCAAATGAAAAAGCTGGATTCAGCTCTTATTCAGCATAAAGTAAAGCATGAAACTTATGAATTCAGCGGCGGCCATCTGGATTGGGACAAACCTCCCCACGATCAGTTCCTGATGAATAAAATTGATGCTTTCCTGAAACAGCCTGATAAAAAATAAAACGCTTTGAAAAATTCAAAGCGTTTTTATGTATGTTTTTCTCTTAAGTCAGCCTCAAGAAAATCATTTTTTTAATTTGATTGTTCTTTGCTCTCTGAATTTATTTTCTTTGCGTTTAAAAGTCCGAGCTGCTATTGCAGATTTTATCTTATGATTAAGATTCAAGCTATTTCTATTTTACTCAGATTTTACCACCTCTGTTCTTTCTGAAAGTCCATTGGCATTGAAGGCTTCGATCTGGAAATAATAAGAATCTGTTCTGTCTGCTCCGGTGAAGAAATATTCGTTCTTTCCGTACACCATGATGCTTCCGTACAATTTATCGGGAGATTTCCCCCAATAGATCACGTATCCATCTGCATCCTGGTTTTGCTGCCATTTCATCCAGATGCTTCTTCTTTCTCCGTATTTTTTAGGATCAGCTCTTAAAGGAACAAATCCTTCCACTTTCTTAGGTTTTACCCCAGCTCCTTTTCCAAATACCCTGAAACCGCTTAATGCAAATTTTCCTGTTGGCATTTTCAGGTTTTCCATTTTAAGGAATCTTGCCTGAGCTGGTTTTTCAAGTTCTACATAATCGTGGGGAACGTCTTTGGTATTCTTGCTTTTATCCACAATAACATTCCATTTCTTTCCGTCATTGGATCCGTAGATTTTGTACTGGTGCATTTTTCCGAGGGTTTTTCCCATAAATTCAACGTCCTGATCCGCATAGTTGATCTGAATGGCATTAATGGTAGAAACTTCTCCCAGATCTGTCTGGAACCATTCTCCTGAGCCACCTGTTTTTGCACTCCAATAGGTCTTAATATCCTCATCCACTGCCAAATTCGGCTGATATCCGCCTAAAGTAGATGATACCTGAACAGGTTTATTATAATTTAAAAGCATCCAGCCTGCAAAAAGCCCTTTTGAAAAATCTTTGCCCTGTGCAAATTGCGGAAGATAGGTTGGGTAATCTCCGTAAGCTGTATTGGTATACATTACATCATCTTTATCAAATCCTGCCGGCCAGATTCCGAGCCTTCTTTCAAAATTGTTTTTAGTGGAAATAAAAATTGTTGAAATGTGCCACCAGTTTTTATAATTGTCTTCAAAAGTAGCACCGTGCCCTGCTCCTCTTGCAAAACCTCCCGGTTTGTAAGAGAACGGATTATGCTGCTGGTATTCAAAACCTTCAAGAGGATTTTTACTTACATACACTCCATCAGAATATCCACTGAATTCAGTGGCAGGAGCTCCGTACTGCATATAATATTTCCCGTTGTGCTTGGTCATCCATGCGCCTTCTACAAACGGCTGGAGGAAAACATTGTCGTTATATTCCCCAAATCTTTCCCAACCGTGATCTTCAGGCTTTAATTTAATAATGGGCTTTACAAAACCTTCAGACTGCAGATTTTTAACCTTTACTTCGGTCCCTAATAACGGCCATTCATTACTGGAACCCCAATACAAATAGAGTTTATTTTTATCTTCGTCATAGTGGAATGCAGGATCCCAGGCTCCGACTTTTAAAGTATCCACTGCAATTTTCCAGTCATCTTTGGTAGGATTGGTGCTTTTCCAGATCGGGAAATCCTGTTCCCAGGTAGAGCCATATACGTAAAGAGTGTCTTTCATAGCCCAAACTGCAGGTGCATTCAGGTCATGGATGTATTTATTGTCTCTGAGGAATTTTCTTTTCACAAATTTCCAGTCCAACATATCATCGCTGTACCAGTATCCTTCCTGATTGGTAGAGAAAAGGAATAGTTTATTTTTAAAATTAACGATCACCGGATCAGCTGTGGCGCGGTGTTTTCCCTGTTTTGAGAATACTTCGAACGGCGTATAGCCATAATCTATATTTATAGGGTTACAAAATGTTTTCTGCTGGGCTCCAACGAACATTCCCAACAAAACAGCGAATGATAAAAAGTACTGCTGTATCTTCATAATTTTTTGCTTAAGGAGCAAATTTAGGTAACTTTTTTGTCTTTTGTCTCAATTTGAATCAATGAAACAGATCAAAAAAATTCCGGCCTTGTTCCAAGGCCGGAAAATATTTCTAATCAATTGATTCTTAAAGCTATTATTTTTTCGGAAGAAAAACCTCCGCCAGCATACATCTGGCACTTCCTCCTCCATTCACTTCTATTGTATTCAGGTCTGAGTAAATGATTTCACAGTACTTTTCAATTGCTGCAACCTGTTCAGCTGTTAAAGACTGATAAGCTGTCTGGCTCATCACCAAAAACTTCTGTCCTTCTTTGTTTTGAACCTGAAGCATATTTCCTGCAAACTGCTGCATCTGTTCTTCTGAAATTTCAACGATTTCCTTACCTGAGTTCTTAATGGTTTCAATTACTTTCTCTCTTTCCAGCTCATCATCGATACAATCAAGGCAAATCACTACAAATTTATCTGCTACACACATCATAACATTGGTGTGATAGATAGGCAGCCTTTCTGTTCCCACCGTTTGATAAGAATGAAAAACTACAGGTGTAAAGCCATATTTTTCACAAAATGCTCTGAACAGATTTTCATCAAGCCTTAAGGAAACTGAGCCATACGCCAATTTATTATCGTGATCGAAGATCATACTTCCTGTTCCTTCCAGGAAATGTCCCTGTGTTTCTGAGAATGACCAGTCATCAATTTCGGAAACTTCAAATCCCTGGTTTTCGATACTTTCAATAATATCATCTCTTCTTTCCACTCTTCTGTTGGAAGCAAACATAGGGTATAAAACTACTTTCCCATCTTTATGAAAGCTTACCCAGTTATTCGGAAAAATGGAATCCGGTGTGTGAGGGTCTAATGTGTCTTTTATGGTAATAACATTAACTCCTCTGCTTCTCAGCTTCGCCACAAAAGTGTTGAATTCAGCCAAAGCTTTAGACTGAACATCTGAATCTTTCTGCTCTACCTGAAAATAATTGTTTTCTGCTGTTTCAGCGTTGTAACCGAAGGCAATCGGCTCTATCATTAATACTGTATCTGTTGTCTGCATGTTTTTGAATTTAAAAATTAAAAGATTGAAGGATTAAAAGATTATCAATGAGCTATCTAAATCTTTAATCAATCTACTCTCTTACTAAAGGCATTGTTGAACATCTTAACAGTCCTCCCATTTTAGAGATTTCCCTGTAAGGGATTTCCTCAACTGTCATTCCCCATTCGTTCCTCAGATGGTTGTTCATTCTTGTAAATGTTTTATCTGAAACCACAACTTCCGGGGAAATGGAGAAAATATTCGGGAACATTTCAAACATTTCCTCATCGTTAAGGTGAAAGCAGTTTTCTTCTCCGAAAATATCAACAATCAGACGGTAATCACTTTCATCCACAAATCCGTTTTTATAAATAAGACACTTATCTTTTCCCACCGGGTTAAAAGTACAGTCCAGGTGTAAGATCCCTTCAAACGGAACCTTGTCATTCTTCTTTAATTCCAGGTCGATAATTCTTTTCTTTGGAAAGTATTCTTTCAGAATTTCAATAGCATATTCGTTGGTTCTTGCCGTTTTATAATTTCTGTAATCTTCACTGAAACATGTTCCTATAAAAAGGAAATCGTCCCACACAATTACATCTCCACCTTCAATATGGGCCGTTTCGGGAAGATTGATAATTTTTCTCCACGCTACTTTTTCAAAAACTTTTTTATAGGCATCCTGTTCATCTGCTCTGTCTGCAATTACGTTTGAAATGATCATTTTATCATCAATCACAAAAGCTACATCTCTTGAAAAAACCTGGTTGTAATCTTTGATAATACTTGGTCTAAGCACTTCCACATCATATTTTTTCAATACAGCTTCAAAAGCATTCATTTCGTTGATAATATCCGCTTCTTTGGGATACATATTATGTTCGATGGAGTAATATGACTTGGCATCATAGCTTTCCTCCAGTGTGGGAACGGCTCCCATTGAATTAGGCTGGCCTAGAACAACTGATTTCAGCCTGCCCGTTTCGTTTTTAATGTTTAGTTTCATAAAGATTTATGCAATACTACAAATATAAGTAAAGGTCTCTATCTGGAAAACTTTTGATTTGTTTTATGCATCAAATTTGATTTTAATATTACTTATTTCAGTCTTTGACTCTATATTTCGGTAAATAATTTTACATATAATTTCACAATGACATTATATTTCTTAAAAAAAACATCTACAACTAACTATATTTCATCTACATAAGAGGTAAAAAACAGTATATTTTACAAAATAAATTCATATCTTAGTGATATAATTCTGATGGAATTAAAACTTAACTATTAACACCAAAAAATCAAAATCATGAACAAGAAAAATCCTGTGCTTAAAAATGCACAAAAATTAGGAAGAAACGAACAGAAATCAATCGTAGGAGGTATTGGTCCAATCAGACCAAGATATTGCTGCGAATGGGACGAAAATGGGAACTGTACGATCTGGACGTGCGGAAACTGTGTTTGTCCATAATAGAAAAATTAATAAACCTGCTTTTAATAAGCAGGTTTTGTTTTATCACCGACTTTGCAGGTTAGATTTACTTTATCAACCGCTGTAAAATTACTTTTTTTAAGCGTTCTTCATTTTTATCTCCCCATTCTCCCAAAACAGAAATTACCGGAACCAAAGAGTTTCCAAATTCCGTAAGACTGTATTCAACTTTGGGAGGGACAACCGGATAAATTTTCCTGGTAATCAGCTCATGCTCTTCTAGCTCTTTCAACTGCATATTCAGAACACGCCGGGATGCATCGGGTATTTTTTTCTGCAATTCACTTGGTCTTTTAAATCCTTCATTGATAAACCAAAGCAAACGTATTTTCCATTTTCCGTACAGAACTTCTCCTATCAGGTCAAGCCCACAGTTCAGATTGGGTAAAATTTTTCTTTCATACATAAAAACAAATGTAATTCAATGGTACAAAAACTGCAATAGGGGATTAATTTATCCCTATGTGAATCGTATTTCCGTACTTGTATAAACCTCTTATACGGCTGAAATTTGTACAAAAAAGAAATGACAAAATTATTTGATTTCAACAATGAATTATCTGATAAAATTGCTCTGGTAACAGGAGGAACCAAAGGAACAGGGAAAGCTATTGCAGAAAGACTTTCAAAAGCCGGCGCAACGGTAATTATTACAGCCAGGCATCATCCCGGAAGTATGGATGAAAAACTTCATTTCATCACAGCTGATTTAAGCAGGCCTGAAGGAAATGAAAAGCTGGTAAAAGAAATTTTATCATCTTTCGGAAGGCTGGATATTCTGATTAACGCACTTGGCGGTTCAGAAACTCCGGGTGGTGGTTTCGCTGTTCTGAATGATAAGGACTGGGAGAACACCATCCAAACGAATCTTCTGGCTCCTGTCCGTTTAGACCGAGGTTTTTTACCTCAAATGCTGGAACGCAGAGATGGAGTTATCATTCATATTGCGTCTATCCAGGGGAGATTGCCTTTGTTTGATTCTACACTGCCTTACGCAGCAGCTAAAGCCGGCCTGATTAATTACAGTAAAGGTTTATCAAAAGAAGTTTCTCCTAAAGGTGTCCGCGTTCTTACTGTTTCTCCGGGCTGGATCATGACTTCTTCTGCAACCAAAATGATGGAACGTATTGCGGAAAGTTCAGAAACTACTATTGAAGAAGCTACACAAAGTGTTATGGATGCTTTAGGTGGAATTCCTATCGGCAAGCCTGCACAACCTGAAGATATTGCAGAGTTTGTAGGATTTCTGGTTTCACCACGGGCCAAGTATTTAACCGGAACGGAATATGTGATTGATGGCGGAACTATTCCCACAATTTAATTAATTAAAAAATTTATAAATATGATGATACCTGATATTTTAAAAGAATTACTGAAAGCCCAGGAACATTTTGACAGTGTTTTATATTCTAATTGTTTTTCGGAAGAGGCGCTGGTTTTTGATGAAGGCAAAACTTATAGAGGAAGAGGCGAGATAAAGGACTGGAATGAAAGATCCAATAAGGAATATCAATCTAAAATGGAAATTATTGATATTTCCACTGAAAATGAAGTTATTATTTTAAGGACAAATGTTTCCGGTACTTTTGATGGCAGCCCAATTACATTGAAATTTCATTTTAAGATTGAAAATGAGAAAATTTCAGAATTAAAAATTACGGGTTGATGTAAAAAATTTAATAAAAAATCCCAAAGCTTTCGCTTTGGGATTTTTGTATCTGGAAATCAATATTATCTGTTTGCAATATTGATGTAATCTCTTTGCTGGGCTCCCTGGTAAACCTGTCTCGGTCTTCCGATAGGATCTCCTTTCAGTCTCATTTCTTTCCATTGAGAAATCCATCCCGGTAATCTTCCCAATGCAAACATTACAGTGAACATTTCTGTAGGAATTCCCAGTGCTCTGTAGATGATTCCTGAATAGAAGTCTACGTTCGGATATAGTTTTCTTTCTACGAAGTATTCGTCTTCAAGAGCTACTCTTTCTAACTGCATGGCAATGTCAAGCGCTTTATCCTGAATTCCAAGTGCGTTCAATAGATCATCAGCAGCTTTTTTGATGATTTTTGCTCTTGGGTCGAAGTTTTTGTAAACTCTGTGTCCGAATCCCATCAAACGGAAGCTGTCGTTTTTATCTTTAGCTTTAGCAACATATTTAGATACGTCACCTCCATCTTTTTCAATTAATTCAAGCATTTCGATAACAGCCTGGTTTGCACCCCCGTGAAGTGGTCCCCAAAGTGCAGAAATACCAGCAGAAACAGATGCAAAAAGACCTGTATGAGCAGAGCCTACCATTCTTACTGTAGATGTAGAACAGTTTTGCTCGTGGTCTGCATGAAGAATTAATAATTTATCTAATGCTTCAGTTACCACAGGGTTGATTTCAAACTCTTCGTTTGGTAATCTGAATGCCATTTTGTAGAAGTTCTCAACATAGTTCAGGCTGTTATCTCCGTGGTTAAGCGGCAAACCTAAAGTTTTTCTGTACGTCCAGGCACAAAGGTGAGCAAATTTAGCAATAAGCAATTCTGCAGCTAAATCCATCTCTTCTTTAGAATTTACATTAACAGCTTTAGGATTGAAAGCCGTTAAAGCAGAAGTTAAAGTAGATAAAACTCCCATTGGGTGAGCAGAACGAGGGAAAGCATCGATAATTTTTTTCATCTCCTCTGCTACGAAATTATATTTTTTGATGTTACCGTTGAAGGTATTGAATTGATCTTGAGTTGGTAATTCCCCATGTAATAAAAGGTACATTACTTCTGTGAAGTTTGATTTTTCAGCAATTTGCTCAATTGGATAACCTCTGTAGAATAATTCTCCTTTATCTCCGTCTAAGTAAGTGATGTCGCTAAGGGTAGCTCCGGTGTTTTTGTAACCTAAATCCAGAGTGATTAAACCTGTCTGGTCTCTTAATTTCGAAATATCAATCCCTCTGTCTCCGATAGTACTATCCACAATTGGATATTCATATGAATTACCGTCGTAATTCAATATTACTTTGTTGTCTGACATTATTTATTTATTTTGTTTCTAAATATACTACTAATTATAAAATACGGCAAACAAAAATTATCGCTTGCCGTTATTTATAAATTCAATTATCTTTTGATCTTAAATGCGTCTAACCCTGGGAAAAAAGCAGTATCGCCTAATGCTTCTTCAATTCTCAACAGCTGGTTATATTTTGCCATTCTGTCTGATCTTGAAGCAGATCCTGTTTTGATCTGGCCACAGTTCATAGCTACCGCTAAATCTGCAATAGTAGAATCTTCAGTTTCTCCTGATCTGTGAGACATTACGGAAGTGAATTTGTTGTTCTGAGCCATCTGTACGGCATCCATAGTTTCAGAAAGGGAACCGATCTGATTTACTTTTACAAGGATTGAGTTGGCAATACCTTCTTTTACTCCTCTTGAAAGTCTTTCTACATTGGTTACGAATAAATCGTCACCTACAAGCTGTACTCTGTCACCAATTTTATCAGTAAGCATTTTCCAGCCTTCCCAATCGTTTTCCTGCATTCCGTCTTCAATAGAAATGATTGGATATTTCGCTGCCAATTCAGCAAGGTAAGAAACCTGTTCACTGCTTGAGAACTGAGCTGCATCAGGAGTCTGGAATTTTCTGTAGTCGTAAATTCCGTCTTTATAAAATTCAGAAGCTGCACAGTCAAGAGCCAGCATGATATCATCACCTGGTTTGTAACCTGCTTTTTCGATAGCCTGAAGTAAAGTATCCAAAGCATCTTCAGTTCCTTTGAACGTTGGTGCGAAACCTCCTTCGTCCCCTACTGCCGTAGAAAGACCTCTTGAATGAAGGATAGATTTCAGGTTATGGAAAATTTCAGTTCCTTTTCTCAAAGCATGAGAGAAAGAATCTGCTTTTACCGGCATAATCATAAATTCCTGGAATGCAATAGGTGCATCTGAGTGAGATCCTCCGTTGATTACATTCATCATTGGAACAGGAAGTGTGTTGGCATTAACACCGCCAACATATTTGTATAAAGGCATTCTCAATTCAGCTGCTGCAGCTCTGGCTACCGCTAAAGAAACACCCAGGATTGCATTGGCACCAAGATTTCCTTTGTTCGGAGTTCCATCCAGGTCGATCATAACTCTATCAATAAAGTTCTGTTCAAAAACAGGTAGCCCGATCAGGTTTTCTGCAATTACTTCTTTCACATTTTCAACAGCTTTCAGGACTCCTTTACCCATAAAATCTGAACCACCGTCACGTAATTCCACTGCTTCATGTTCACCTGTAGATGCTCCGGATGGTACAGCAGCACGCCCCATGGCACCGCTTTCTGTAAATACATCTACTTCAATGGTAGGATTTCCTCTGGAATCCAAAATTTGTCTCGCCTCTATAAAAGAAATTGCACTCATATTTTTTTAGTTTTAAACTCTCCGCAAACGCTTCAAGTTGTGTTTATTATTAATCTATACTTGATGACAAATTTAATGAAAAAACTAACCTGATGAAAAAAGTGGGCTTTAATATTTGGTAATAAATAAAAAAAATTCCAATGTTTTTTATAGCATTGAAGAATTATAGTTCAATCTGTACTTTTAAATAATATTTCACTTATCTAGAGAATACTTTCTCTTTATTTACAGCAATTCATTTTTATTGTTTTATACTTTTATTCTGAAAAGGATCTGGGTTCCGGGACCTTCTTTTACAATATGGCATTCTCCTTCCTGTTCCTGCATTCTCCTTTTCATATTTCTGAGGCCGTTTCCTTCGGAATGTCCGTCCTGAATTCCAGTCCCGTCATCAGAAATCTTCATGGTAAAAATGTTTTTTTCCTGTAAGAAGTAAAGCTTCAAGGTATTGGCATGGCTATGTTTGTAGACGTTATTAACGGCTTCTTTTAGGCACAGAAACATATTCCGTCTCAGTTCCGTAGAAATTGGGGTATCTGAAATAATATCTTCACTTTCCGACCAGAGCTTTATTTTTGTTTTTCTCAAAAAATTATCTGCATACTGTATTGCATAGTCTATAAAGCTTCCCAGCGTATCATTTCCTGAGTTCAGACTCCACAACATTTCGCGCATGGAAAGATTCATTTCTTCTGATGTTTTCAGAAGTTCGTTGATATCATTTTGCAGGTCATCATCTCCTGCTTTTTGTTTTAAGAATTCTGCTTGTAGCTTCAGTGCTGAAATTCCGGCTCCAAGATCGTCATGCATATCGTGGGAAATTCTTTCACGTTCCTGTTCTATCGATTTTTGTTTTTCGAGTTCTTTTTGGAGGAGCTGGTTTTGGTGTTCGGCTTGTTGGAGTTTCTGCTCTTGTATAAAAAGTAGTCTTTTTTTATTAAATAAATAAGTAGTGAATGCTAAACTTATAACTATAAAAAGAATAATTACACCAATCAATAATATTGTAAGTTTAATTTTTTCTGGCATTGTTTTTCTTTTTTTTCCATTGAAAATAAGCAAAACTGTATAATATTAAGCAAAAATAGTTACCCGCAATAAAAAGTATTTTACTAAAGTTTAAAATACTTTTGCTTGATTCATTAAAATAATACATAGGCACTGTTCTCAACATAAAAAAACTCGCCCAGACAATTTGAGATAGGCTAATCCAATATAATGGGTTATTAATAATTTTTTCCCCATCGAAATAATAATTCTTCTTTAATAGCCATGCAAGTGCAATCACTATATAATAAAACGAAATAATAAAACCTAATTTTAGGTCAAAAATATTATTGAAAAGATCTATTTTCATGAAAAAAATAGAGAAAACAGACAATAATAAAAGGATAAACAAAAAAATATTCCAGCGAAATTTGTCCCAAAATAAATATGTAAAATACAGTATACTAAAGATTATATAAAAATTAAATCTTAATGCATTGGGTTCATCTACATTCAAAATCTTTTCTACAAAACCTATTATTACATCAACTAATAAGGTAACTATGAGATAAACAAAAAAGAAACTTTGGGAATAAAATTTCTTTTTTATTCCCAAAGTAAAAAATAATATTGTGAGAGTTAATAAACCGCAACAATATATATAATAAAATATGGTTAAGGCCATAAACTGGTTATGTCAGAGGGACTACTAAGAGACATCGTTTTTATTGTTTTGTCTGGGTTCTCAAAACAGTATTGCATGGCAAAGGAAATTCTTCCAAGTCTTTTCTTATATTCAAAATCAAGTCCGGATCCTATTATCCTTTTAAAAATAATAAAACTTATTTTAACGTATTTGAAATCTTCCCATCTTCCCCCATAAATTAAAAGCATATTATAATTAAATAGAGCAAGATCTTCTTTTTCATAAGATACAATCTCGGTATTAACTCTTTTTGTTATTTGATTAATATAATCACCTAGTCCTTCTTTATAATTATTTCTATCCTTAAGAAAATCCATCAGTGTAGGAAATTCTTCTAAAGTAAATACTGCCATTCCATCAACCTGTTTTCCACTATCTTTTAAATAATAAACACTATCGCTATAATCCACAGCGGTAACATCATTTGATAGATGAAGTGCTAAAGAAATATTCCCATTTCGTTCAACAAAGCAAAAATTAGCATACTTCTTTGAAGAACGTAATATAATATCCATTAACTGTCGGTCAACAATTATACTGCCAGTGAAAGGTACTCCACTTCCGTTTTTTAAAGAATTAAATTCCTGCACAAATTCTTTAAAATCATCATCAGGCATTGGTTTTAAAGCAAATGCTTCAAGAAGTACTTTCATTTTGTCCACCATCTGGGTGCTAAAGAAAAGATCTGATAATTGGGTTTTCATGATGTTTTAGTTTTTAAAATGGTTAAATTTATTTATAGCTTCTACTTTATTGCTGACATGCAGCTTTCTGTAGATGTTTCCTACATGTTTTTTTACTGTATCAATACTTATACATTTTTTATCAGCGATTTCTTTGTAAAGAAGTCCCTGTGAAAGAAGTTCCAGGATTTCCTTTTCACGTTCGGTGAGATCATCAAAATCTTTAGCTTCAGGGAGTTTTCTTTCAAAATGGCTTAAAACTCTTCTTGCGATGGAGAGGCTCATGGGTGCTCCGCCATTGTATACATCCCGGATGGAAGAAAGAATCTTATCCATACTTTCCCCTTTAATGAGATAGCCCATCGCACCGGCTTTTAAAGAATTAAATATTTTTTCATCATCTTCGAAACTGGTACACATGATGAAGTTTGTTTCCGGCATTTCTTTTCTCAGCTTTTCAATGATTTCAATACCCAGCATATCCTGAAGCTGGATATCCATCATCACTACATCCGGAGAAATATCGGGGAGGTTTTTCAAGGCATCTTTTCCATCAAAAAACTGGGCAACTACCTTCATGTCATCCTGATAATCGATGACTTTCTTCAACGCATTGTTGTAGTTCTTTTCGTCTTCTACTATGGCTATCGAGATGCTCATTGCTTTTTGTTTACGACAAATATCAGCAGAAAACAAGACGGAGTCAATTACACTTTTGTGTAATTTAGGGGCTTGAGTTCAGGGTTATTGGTTTGTTTTTTGTTTCTATTAATTTAGTTAAATTTCTGTTACAATAGAAAACAATTAATATCCCATACATTAAAAAATAAATATCATGAGAAAAAGCCTTTTAATCGCAATTTCGGCTGTGGCATTATTATTAACCAGCTGTAAAAAAAGTGAAAGCGGAAACAAAAGTATCATCAAAACCGACAGTTCAGAGACTGTAATTACAGACAACAACGGAAAAATTGATTCTGTAACCCAAAGTTCTTCAACAATGGAAGTGAACGGCCAGAAGACAGAAAAAACAGATTTTGTTTACAAAGCTACAGACGGAACATTGGTAAAAGTAGTATTCAAAAACGATCCTAAGGAAAGTAATGTTGCCATTACCAGCAACAAGAAAACGTTTACATTACCTAAAGCGGAAACAAAAGACGGGGAAACCATCTATAAAAAAGATGATATGACTGCAAGAGTGAAAGGAGACAGTCTCCATCTTGAGCAGGGAAATAGTGTTATTGAATTGAAGAGAACAAAAATTTAACACGATACAGGTTCTATATTTCTGGGTTTAAGAGAATACTAAACTTGTAGTAAAACAGCGAATAATGAAATAACTATTTACTTTAAAATATTAGCTGCTCATCATTAAAGGAAAATAAAAAAGCCATCCAAAATCTGGATGGCTTTTCATTTATATCTGAATGAATATTATTCTTCAGTTTTCTCTTCAGCAGAGTCAGCTGCTTCAGCCTTAGGCTCTTCAACTTTCTCTTCTGCTTTTGGAGCTTCAGCTACTACAGCTTCAGCTTTTTTAGCAGTTGTAGATCTTCTGCTTCTTCTTGTAGCTTTTTTCTCTTCAGCATTCGGGTTGTAAAGCTCGTTGAAATCTACCAACTCGATAAGAGCAGTATCAGCAGCATCACCTTGTCTGAAACCAGTTTTGATGATTCTTGTATAACCACCGTTTCTTTCAGCGATTTTAGGAGCTACAGTTCTGAATAATTCAGCAACCGCGAATTTATTTTGAAGGTAAGAGAATACTACTCTTCTGTTATGTGTAGTATCTTCTTTTGCTTTTGTTAATAGAGGCTCAACATATACTCTTAAAGCTTTAGCTTTAGCTACAGTAGTGTTGATTCTTTTATGCTCAATTAGAGAACAAGCCATATTAGAAAGTAAAGCACTTCTGTGAGAAGCTGTTCTTCCTAAGTGATTGAATTTTTTACCGTGTCTCATTATTAATTATTTATCAGCGTCTAACTTATATTTTGCAACGTCGAAACCGAAGTTAAGACCTTTTGAATGCACTAATTCTTCTAGTTCTGTCAAAGATTTTTTACCAAAATTTCTGAATTTCATCAAATCAGACTTACTGTAAGAAACCAGTTCTCCAAGAGTTTCTACTTCAGCTGCTTTCAGACAGTTAAGGGCTCTTACGGAAAGATCCATATCTGCTAATTTAGACTTAAGTAATTGTCTTGTGTGAAGAGTTTCCTCGTCGTATTGGATAGATGCTTTTACAGCTTCAGTTTCAAGCGTGATTCTCTCATCAGAGAACAGCATGAAGTGATAAATTAATATCTTGGAAGCTTCAGTTAAAGCATTTTGAGGACTGATGGAACCATCAGTTTCTATATCTAATACAAGTTTTTCGTAGTCTGTTTTTTGCTCTACACGATAATTTTCAATGCTGTATTGTACTTTCTTGATCGGCGTGAAAATAGAGTCAATAGCAATAGTACCTACAGGTGCATTGTTCGACTTATTCTGTTCTGAAGGAACATATCCTCTACCTTTTTCAATATTGAAAGTAATTTCGAAAGTTACATCACTGTTTAGGTTGCAGATCAAAAGATCAGGGTTCAGCACCTCAAATCCGTTGATAGACTTTCCTAAATCACCAGCAGTAATAACCGTCTGCCCCGAAACTTTAGCAACTACCTGCTCGTTGGCCTGGCCTTCTGCTGAAGCTTTTAATCTTACCTGCTTAAGGTTAAGAATAATTTCGGTAACATCTTCGATTACTCCTGGAATGGTTGAAAATTCGTGCTCTACACCTTCTATTTTGATAGATGAAATAGCGTATCCTTCCAGAGAAGAAAGCAACACTCTTCTCAAAGCATTACCGATTGTAAGCCCGAAACCTGGTTCTAGAGGTCTGAATTCGAATTGACCTTTAAATTCATCAGAGTTAAGTAAAATTACTTTATCGGGTTTTATGAATTGTAAAATTGCCATATTATTGGGTTGAGCAAAAATTTGATTAAAAAATTATTTAGAGTAAAGTTCGACGATAAGCTGTTCCTTGATTTCCTCCGGAATCTGGATTCTTTCAGGAGCAGAAACGAAAGTACCTTCTTTCTTCTCATCGTTGAATTGTAACCACTCATAATTTGCTTTGGAAGCTAATGCATTTGAAACCACTTCAAGAGACTTAGACTTTTCTCTTACAGCGATTACATCACCTGCTTTAAGCAAATAAGATGGAATGTTTACCAGCTCTCCGTTCACAGTGATGTGTCTGTGAGAAACTAATTGTCTAGCAGCAGATCTTGTTTTAGCAAAACCTAATCTGTATACTACGTTATCCAATCTAGATTCGCAAAGTTGTAAAAGTACTTCACCTGTTACTCCTTTGCTTCTGTGTGCTTTTTCAAATAAGTTAGCAAACTGTCTTTCTAAAATACCATAAGTATATTTAGCTTTTTGCTTTTCAGCTAACTGAATTGCATATTCAGATTTTTTAGCACCTCTTCTTTTGTTAGGACCATGTTGTCCTGGCGGTTGGTTTTTTCTTTTCTCGAAGTTTTTATCATCTCCGTAGATTGCAGCACCAAACTTTCTAGCAATCTTAGTTTTAGGTCCAATATATCTTGCCATAATGGGTAAATTCTAAAAATTAAACTCTTCTTCTTTTTGGTGGTCTACAACCGTTGTGTGGCATAGGAGTCACATCAACGATTTCGCTAACTTCAATTCCTGAATTGTGGATTGTTCTGATTGCAGATTCTCTACCTGCACCAGGACCTTTCACATACACCTTTACTCTTCTTAAACCAGCTTCGTGAGCTACAGCAGAGCAATTTTCAGCTGCCATTTGAGCAGCAAATGGAGTATTCTTTTTAGAACCTCTGAAACCCATTTTACCGGCAGATGCCCAAGAGATAACTTCTCCGTTTTTATTTGTTAAAGAAATGATGATGTTATTGAAAGAAGCCTGAATATGCGCTTCACCAATAGCTTCAACTTTTACTTTTCTTTTTTTAACTACTTTAGTTTGTTTTGCCATAATTCCTAACGATTATTTACTTGCCTTTTTCTTGTTAGCAACAGTTTTTCTCTTTCCTTTACGGGTTCTAGAGTTGTTTTTCGTTCTCTGGCCTCTTAAAGGTAGTCCTAGTCTGTGACGTATTCCTCGTTGGCATCCTATGTCCATCAATCTCTTGATGTTCAATTGCACTTCAGATCTTAATTCTCCTTCTACTTTTACGTTTTCAGAGATATATGTTCTGATTGCAGCCAATTCATCGTCATTCCATTCGTTGACTTTCTTGTCTTCGCTGATACCGGCAGCTTTAAGGATTTCGGAAGAAGTACTTCTTCCAACTCCGTAGATGTAAGTTAAACCGATAACACCTCTTTTGTTTTTTGGTAAATCAATACCTGCAATTCTCGCCATAATTTAATGTTAGCCTTGTCTTTGTTTAAATTTTGGGTTCTTCTTGTTGATTACGAACAGTACACCTTTTCTGCGTACGATTTTGCAATCAGCACTTCTTTTTTTAATTGATGCTCTAACTTTCATTTGAAATATTTATTTTTTTTACTGACCAATGGAATCTTACGATTTCATTTTGATAGTATTTATTTTTCAACAAGAGCCAAATGGAACATACATTCCATTTGGCGTTTGTTTTTAATATCTAAATGTGATTCTCCCTTTCGATAAATCATAGGGAGACATTTCTAGTTTTACCTTGTCTCCAGGTAAAAGTTTAATATAATGCATTCTCATTTTACCGGAAATATGAGCAATAAGTATGTGCCCATTCTCCAGCTCTACACGGAACTGGGCGTTCGAAAGTGCTTCCGTTATAACGCCGTCTTGTTCAATATGTTTTTGTTTTGCCATAAATTAATATCCAGTCGTTCTTGACAATTTAGACTGCATTAAGCCATCATAGTGATGGTTCAGCAGATAGGTATTAATCTGTTGAACTGTATCTAAAATTACGCCCACCATAATCAATAATGATGTTCCCCCGAAAAATAGGGCAAACGCATCTGTCTGAACAAAGCTTCCATGCACTATTGCCGGAAGGACTGCAAAGATAGACAAAAATATTGCACCTGGCAAGGTAATTTTTGATAAAATATCATCTAAATAATCAGCTGTCTCTTTACCGGGTCTTACTTTCGGTACTAAACCTCCGTTTCTCTTCAAATCATCAGCCATTTGGTTTACCGGAATTGTAATTGCAGTATAGAAAAATGAGAAGATAATAATTAATAGCGCGAACAATACGTTGTACTGCCAGCTAAAAACATTCTTGAAACCTGCAAGAAAGGTATTGGACTCATCGAATTTCGTCAATAATCCTGGTACGAACATCAATGCCTGGGCAAAGATAATCGGCATTACACCAGCAGCATTAACTTTCAATGGGATCCATTGTCTTGCTCCCTGCATAAGATTTCTGTTTACACCTCCTCTTGCTTGAGCTCTGCTTACATACTGAATTGGTATTTTTCTTACAGCTACAGATAATACTACAGCTAAAAGAACTACCAGCATCCAGAATATTACTTCAATAAGGATCATAATAGATCCCATTCCTCCTTTTCCGTTCTGCACTGCCATTTCCTGTACGAATGCTTCTGGTAATCTTGAAAGAATCCCTACCATAATAAGGATAGAGATACCGTTTCCGATACCTTTGTCGGTGATTTTCTCACCCAACCACATTGCGAATACTGAACCGGCAACCAGGATTACAATACTTGGTAACCAGAACATAATGGAATTTGGCTCTACATAATATGCAGATGAGAACTGAGCATATGGTAAGAATAATTGAGTAATAGAAGTTAAATAAGAAGGTGCCTGTACTAAACAAACTCCGATAGTTAACCATCTTGTAATTTGATTCAATGTATTTCTACCTGACTCTCCATCCTTCTGAAGTTTCTGAAGATAAGGAATAGCCATCCCCATCAACTGAACAATAATAGAAGCAGAAATATAAGGCATGATTCCCAACGCCATTACGGAAGCGTGGCTGAAAGCTCCCCCCGTAAACGACGAAAGCAAGCCAAGGAGACCTGCTCCTTGCTTGTTACCGCCTTGATTTTTATAATGCTCTAAGAGATCTCCCACTTCTGCAAGGTTAATTGCGGGAAGTGAGATATAAGATGCGAATCTATACACAAGGATAATACCTAACGTAAAGAGAATTTTGTCTCTTAATTCCTTTAGGCTCCAAATATTTTTAAGGGTTTGTATAAATTCTTTCATTAGTAAGTATTATAAGGTAATTGCTTTTCCACCTGCTTTAGCAATAAGCTCTTCAGCAGATTTAGTGAACTTGTCAGCAGAGATTGAAACCGCAGATTTCAATTCTCCTCTACCCATAATTTTCACTAATTCGTTTTTAGAAACGATCCCGTTTTCTACTAAAACTTCTTTCGTGATATCTCCGGTGATGGATTTGTTCTCGATTAAAGTTTGAATAGTATCAAGGTTTACGCCTCTAAACTCTTTTCTGTTTATGTTTTTGAATCCGAATTTAGGTAATCTCCTTTGTAAAGGCATTTGTCCACCTTCGAAACCGATTTTCTGAGAATAACCAGCTCTAGCTTTCTGACCTTTATGTCCTTTCGTAGCAGTACCTCCTTTTCCTGTACCTTGTCCTCTACCAATTCTTTTTGAATTGAAAGTAGAACCTGCAGCAGGCTTTATGTTGTTTAAATTCATTTTAAAATTATTTTAAAAATTATTTTTGAACTTCAAGTAAGTGACTAACTGCAGCTATCATCCCTAAAATAGAAGGTGTAGCTTCGTGCTCTACAACTTGGTGAAGTTTCTTAAATCCTAATGCTTCAAGCGTTCTCTTTTGGGTTTTTGTTCTTCCAATAGCGCTTCTTACTTGCTTTACTTTGATTGTTGCCATTGTTCTAATATTAACCGTTAAACACTTTACTTAGAGAAACTCCTCTCATTCTAGCGATCTCTTCAGGTCTTCTGATATCCAATAACGCTTTGAAAGTAGCTTTCACTACATTGTGAGGGTTAGAAGATCCTTTAGATTTTGAAAGGATGTCATGGATACCGGCAGATTCCAATACCGCTCTTACCGCACCACCGGCGATAAGTCCTGTACCGTGAGAAGCAGGTCTTAAGAAGATATCTGCACCACCGTATCTTGCAGTAGTTTGGTGAGGAATTGTGTGGTTCATTACAGGAACTTTCACAAGGTTTTTCTTAGCGTCTTCAACAGCTTTAGCAATTGCAGAAGCTACTTCTTTAGATTTTCCAAGACCGTGACCGATTACTCCGTCTTCGTTACCTACTACTACGATAGCAGAAAATCCGAAAGCTCTACCTCCTTTTGTTACTTTTGTTACTCTGTTAACAGCTACGAGACGATCTTTTAATTCTAATCCTCCCGGTTTTACTCTTTCTATATTATCTAGTCCTAACATATTTTCCGAAATTTTTATGATTAGAATTTAAGTCCTCCTTCTCTAGCACCGTCAGCAAGAGCTTTCACTCTACCGTGGTACACGAATCCGTTTCTGTCAAATACAATACTTTCGATTCCTGCAGCAACAGCCTTAGCAGCGATAGCTTTACCTACGGCAGCAGAAATTTCAGTCTTAGTACCTTTAGCGTCAACACCTTTTTCTCTTGAAGAGGCGGAAACTAAAGTTGTACCATTTTTATCATCGATTAACTGAGCGTAAATTTCCTTATTACTTTTATATACAGATAATCTTGGCAATTCAGAAGATCCAGAGATTTTCCCTCTTACTCTTCTTTTGATTCTTATTCTTTTTTCTAATTTACTTAATGCCATAATACTTATAATTTATTAAGCAGATTTACCAGCTTTACGTCTAACAATTTCTCCTACGAATCTTACACCTTTTCCTTTGTATGGCTCAGGCTTTCTGAAAGAACGGATCTTTGCAGTAACCATTCCTAGAAGTTGCTTGTCATGAGACGTTAAAGTAATAATAGGGTTTTTACCTTTTTCAGTCAATGTATCTAATTTTACTTCGCTTGGAAGTTCAAGTACGATACCGTGAGAGAATCCTAAAGCTAACTCAAGTTTTTGACCTGTGTGTGAAGCTCTGTATCCTACTCCTACCAGTTCTAGTTTCTTTTCGAAACCTTCTGAAACACCAACGATCATGTTGGCGATCAACGCTCTGTATAAACCGTGAAGCGCTTTGTGTTGCTTAGAATCAGATGGTCTGTTTACATTAAGCTCACCATCTTTCTGTTCTAAAGTAATTCCTGCTGTAAGCTCCTGAGAAAGTTCTCCTTTTGCTCCTTTTACAGTTACTACACCATTGTTTTCAGTGACAGTAACTCCAGCTGGAATTGTTATAATTGCTTTACCAATTCTTGACATTTTCCTCTGATTAAAAATTAATAAACATAGCAGATTACTTCACCGCCTACTTTTTCTTCTCTAGCTTTCTTGTCAGTCATTACCCCTTTAGAAGTAGAGATAACAGCTATACCCAAACCGTTCAGTACTCTTGGAAGTTCCGCAGAACCTTTGTACTGTCTTAAACCTGGTCTAGAAGCTCTCTGGATAGATTTAATAGCTGGTTTGTTAGTTTGCTTGTCATACTTTAAAGCGATTTTGATCGTTCCTTGAACAGCGCTATCTTCAAACTTGTAGTTTAAGATATACCCTTGATCAAATAAGATCTTAGTAATCTCCTTTTTGATTTTCGATGCAGGAATTTCCACCACTTTGTGGCCTGCGCTTTGTGCGTTCCTTACTCTTGTTAGGAAATCTGAAATTGGATCTGTTACCATTTTTCTATTTTAAAATTATTGGTTAAAGACAAACAGTTTTGCAAAGACTTGAAGAGTAAAATATCAGACTTCAGAATTTCCTAGGTCTGATATTTTTTATCTTTAGTATCTGAACAACTTAATTGTCCCGATTAATTAGTAATTATTACCAACTGGCTTTTCTTACACCTGGGATAAGACCGTTGTTTGCCATTTCTCTGAAAGTTACTCTGGAAATACCAAACGTTCTCATGTATCCTCTAGGTCTACCTGTTAGTTTACATCTGTTGTGTAATCTTACAGGAGAAGCATTTTTAGGTAATTTCTGAAGTCCTTCATAATCACCAGCTTCTTTTAAAGCTTTTCTTTTGTCAGCGTATTTAGCAACTAGTGCTTCTCTTTTGCGCTCACGCGCTTTCATTGATTCTTTAGCCATTTCTTAGTTCTTTTTAAATGGTAAACCGAAGTGAGTTAATAATGCTTTCGCTTCTTTATCTGTTTTCGCAGTAGTAACGAAAGTGATGTCCATCCCCTGGATTTTTTTCACTTTGTCGATAACGATCTCAGGGAAAATGATTTGCTCAGTGATTCCTAAGTTATAGTTACCTCTACCATCGAAACCTTCAGCTTTGATACCAGAGAAATCTCTAATACGCGGCAATGCAGAAGAAGTAAGTCTGTCTAAGAATTCATACATTTTATGAGCTCTCAATGTTACTTTAGCCCCTACTGGCATACCTTTTCTCAATTTGAAAGCAGCTTCGTCTTTCTTAGAAATAGTACCAACAGCTTTCTGGCCGGTAATCATTGTTAATTCTTCTACAGCGTAATCAATGATTTTCTTGTCTGCAGTGGCATCACCTAAACCTTGAGATAGGATGATTTTTTCTAACCTAGGTACTTGCATTACTGATTTGTACCCAAATTCTTCCATCATTGCAGGAACAATTTTCTCTTTGTATATATTTTTGGGTCTTGCTATAAATTCCATGTGTTAATTCAAATTATAAAGTTTCACCCGTTTTTCTATTGATTCTTACTTTCTTATCTCCATCAATTTTATAACCGATTTTGACAGCTTTTCCGTCTTTACCAACTAAAGCTACGTTTGAGATATGAATAGAAGCTTCTTTTTCAGTGATTCCACCTTGAGGGTTAGAAGCTGAAGGCTTAACGTGTTTTTTAACGATATTAAGTCCTGCAACGATAACTCTTGGGTCTTTTCCTTCTTTTTTGATCACTTCAATAACTTCACCTGTCTTACCTTTGATATCTTTCTTACCAGTAGTAATGATGACGTTATCTCCTCTTTTTATTTTTAACTTTGACATTTTCTTTTAAAAATTTTTAAAATTAAAGTACTTCAGGAGCTAATGAAATGATTTTCATATATTCTTTGTCTCTCAACTCACGAGCAACCGGTCCGAAAACACGTGTTCCTCTCATTTCTCCTGCTGCGTTTAGTAATACACAAGCATTGTCTTCGAATTTGATGTATGAACCATCTTTTCTTCTAACCGCTTTTTTAGTTCTTACTACTACAGCTTTAGATACCTGACCTTTCTTTGCGTTTCCTGATGGTGTAGAATCTTTGATAGTAACAACGATTTTATCACCAACTGAAGCATATCTTCTTCTGGTTCCTCCCAGAACTCTGATAACCAATACTTCTTTAGCACCTGTGTTATCAGCAACTTTTAATCTTGATTCTGTTTGTAACATTATTACTTAGCTTTTTCAATGATTCTTACTAATCTCCATCTCTTGTTCTTGCTCAAAGGTCTAGTTTCCTGGATAAGAACTGTATCACCTTCTGTGCATTCGTTGTTTTCGTCGTGTGCAGTATATTTTTTCGTTTTTAATACGAATTTACCGTACATCGGGTGTTTCACTCTCGTAGTCTCACTTACAACAATGGTCTTTTCCATTTTATTGCTGGAAACTATTCCGATTCTTTCTTTTCTTAAGTTTCTTTCCATAATGTATGAAAATCTTATTGTTGTTTAGTGGTTAACTCAGTGTTTAATCTAGCGATTGTTCTTCTCAAATCTCTGATTTGGATCGGGTTTTCAATTGGACTGATTTTGTGAGCCAATTTCAGTTTTGAATATTGAGCTGTTAATTCAGTAAGTTTCGCCTGAATATCACCCGCGCTTAAATTTTTAATATCAGCTTGTTTCATTGTATCAAAGATTAAAGAGGTTTAACAAAATCGTTAGCAACTACGAATTTAGTAACTACCGGTAGTTTCTGAGCTGCAAGTCTTAGAGCTTCCTTAGCTACTTCGTAAGGAACACCTCCTACTTCGAACATGATCTTACCTGGTTTTACTACAGCTACCCAATATTCCACGGCACCTTTACCTTTACCCATACGTACTTCCGCTGGTTTTTTAGTAATTGGCTTATCCGGGAAGATTTTGATCCATAGCTGACCTTCTCTCTTCATATATCTTGTCGCAGCGATACGGGCAGCCTCAATTTGTCTTGCAGTAATCCAAGCACCTTCTATAGCTTTGATTCCAAAAGTTCCGTAAGCAAGTTGATTACCTCTCTGAGCAATCCCCTTCATCTTCATCTTATGAACTCTACGGAATTTGGTTCTTTTTGGTTGTAACATAATTTCTAAATTTTAGATTTTAGATTTTAGATTTTAGATTTTTTTTATTTTAAAAAAGTAACGGTAATTTAAAATTCAAAATTTCTATCTAAAATTTTTAATTATTATTGTTATTATTGTTATTCTTTCTAGGTCTTCTGTTGTCTCTTTCTCCTCCTCTGTTTCCTCTGTCAGACGGACCTCCTTTTTTCTGTTGTCCCACTAATGGAGCAAGTTCTCTTTTACCGTAAACTTCTCCTTTCATGATCCAAACTTTTACTCCTAATCTACCGTAAGTAGTGTGAGCTTCTGCCCAGTGATAATCGATATCAGCTCTGAAAGTAGACAATGGGATTCTTCCTTCTTTGAAAGATTCGCTTCTTGCCATTTCAGCTCCGTTCAATCTACCGGAGATCTGAACTTTGATACCTTCAGCACCCATTCTCATTGTACTTGCCATCGCCATTTTAACAGCTCTTCTGTAAGAAATTCTGTTTTCGATCTGCTTAGAGATGCTGTCAGCTACCAATACTGCATCAAGTTCAGGTCTTTTGATTTCGAAAATATTGATTTGAATATCCTTACCTGTAAGTTTCTTCAATTCTTCTTTCAATTTATCAACTTCCTGACCTCCTTTACCGATGATAAGTCCCGGTCTGGCAGTAGTGATTGTCACTGTTACTAATTTTAGTGTTCTTTCAATATAAATTTTTGAAATACCACCTTTAGATAATCTAGCCTCAAGGTATCTTCTGATTTTGTAGTCTTCCGCGATTCTGTCTCCATAATCGTTTCCGCCAAACCAGTTAGAATCCCATCCTCTGATGATACCTAGTCTGTTACCAATTGGATTTGTCTTCTGTCCCATACCTTGATTAATTTTCTTTATTACCTAAGATTAATGTAACGTGGTTAGATCTTTTTCTGATTCTGTACCCTCTACCTTGTGGAGCTGGTCTTAGTCTCTTCAATTGTCTTGCACTATCCACGAAGATTTCTTTAATGATAAGGTTTGCTTCTTCAATATCAGCACCTTCATTTTTAGTCTGCCAGTTTGCCATAGCAGAAAGAAGTAATTTCTCTAATTTGTTAGAGGCTTCTTTTTTAGAATATTTTAGGATATAAAGAGCTTTATCTACCTGCTCTCCTCTAATGATATCAGCAACTAATCTCATTTTTCTCGGAGATGATGGGCAGTCATTTAATGAAGCTTTTACAACGTCTTTGTTAGCTTCTTTTCTTGCGATTGAACTATCTTGTTTTCTTGATCCCATGATTATCTGCTTCCTTTGTTTTTGTTACCACCATGACCTCTGAAAGATCTTGTTGGAGAAAATTCGCCTAACTTGTGACCTACCATGTTTTCTGTAACATATACAGGGATAAAAGATTTCCCGTTGTGTACAGCAATAGTTTGTCCTACGAAGTCCGGAGAGATCATCGATGCTCTAGACCAAGTTTTGATAACTGTCTTCTTACCAGACTCTATGTTTGTCTGAACCTTCTTATCTAAAGTATGATGAATGAATGGTCCTTTTTTAAGTGATCTTGCCATAATTATTTTCTTTTAGATACGATGTAACGGTTAGACACTTTGTTTTTCTTTCTAGTTTTGTAACCTTTAGCCGGTTTACCGTTTCTAGATCTTGGGTGACCTCCAGAAGAACGTCCTTCACCACCTCCCATTGGGTGATCTACAGGGTTCATTACTACCGGTCTAGTTCTAGGTCTTCTACCTAACCATCTGCTTCTACCAGCCTTACCTGAAACAGTTAACTGATGATCGGAGTTAGAAACAGATCCAATCATTGCATAACATTCAGTAAGGATCATTCTTGATTCTCCTGAAGGCAATTTGATGATTGCGTATTTTCCGTCTCTTGAAGTTAATTGAGCTGAAGAACCAGCACTTCTTGCTAAAATAGCACCTTGTCCAGGTTTCATTTCAACACAAGAGATTACGGTACCCAATGGAATATTTTTCAATTTCATTGCGTTACCTACGTTTGGTTCTACGCTTTCTCCTGAAACTACTTTCTGATCTACTTTGATACCGTTTGGAGCGATGATGTATCTCTTCTCTCCGTCAGCATACTCTAATAAAGCGATAAATGCAGTTCTGTTTGGATCGTATTCTACAGTTTTAACGGTTGCTTCAACGTCATGCTTGTTTCTTTTGAAGTCGATAATTCTGTATTTCTTTTTGTGTCCACCTCCGGTGTAACGCATGGTCATTTTACCAGTTTGGTTACGTCCACCTGACTTACTAATACCAACTGTTAGAGATTTCTCCGGTTTGTTGGTAGTAATTTCCTCAAAATTGTTTACAATTCTGAATCTCTGTCCTGGGGTGATAGGTTTTAATTTTCTAACAGACATTACTATTATTTATAATTGATAATTAATTTACAGCAAAAATATCGATAACCTCACCTTCAACAAGTTTGATTACCGCTTTTTTCAATTTGTTTGTCTTTCCTACTTGAAGACCTTTTTTAGTGTATTTCGAAGAAACCTTCGGAGCATAAATCATTGTGTTAACGTCTGCTACTTTTACACCGTAAGCTGCTTCTACAGCCTTTTTAATCTGGATTTTATTCGCCTTAGTATCTACTAAGAAAGAATAAGAACCTCTTAAATCCGTAAGGTAATTAGCCTTTTCTGAGATAACTGGTTTAATAATAATAGACATGATTTATTTCTTTAAATTTTCCTGGAATTTTTCTACTGCACCTTCGAAGAATACAATCTCACCTGCATTTACTAAATCGTAAGAGCTCACTTCATTGAAGTTCATTACTTTAGTTTTAGGTAAGTTTCTTGAAGATAAATACACATTCTTGTTAGCTTCAGGAAGAATAAACAAAGATTTTTTACCGTTTAGTGTCAATGCATCTAATAAAGTAATGAAATCTTTAGTTTTAGGAGCGTTTAGGCTCATATCTTCTAAAACTCTGATGCTGTTATCTCTCATTTTCTGAGAAAGAACAGATTTTTTTGCTAATCTCTTAAGAGCTTTGTTCAGTTTGAATCTGTAATCTCTTGGTTTTGGTCCGAATACTCTACCTCCACCTCTGAAAGTTGGAGATTTAATATCACCATATCTGGCAGAACCAGATCCTTTCTGCTTCTTAAGTTTTTTAGTAGAAGCAGTAATTTCGCTTCTTTCTTTTGCTTTATGAGTTCCTTGTCTTTGTGCAGCAAGGTACTGTTTAACTTCTAAGTAAACCGCGTGCTGATTTGGCTCAATTCCGAATACTGTTTCGTCTAGAGTTACTTTTCTTCCGGTCTCTTTTCCTGATGTATTTAATACTACTAGTTCCATTTTCTGATAATTACATAAGAATTTTTAGCTCCCGGAACAGCACCTTTTACTACTAAAAGATTTTGTTCTTGATCCACTTTTAATACCTGAAGGTTTTGTACAGTTACCTGCTTACCTCCCATTCTACCCGCCATTCTCATTCCTTTGAATACTCTTGAAGGATCCGATCCAGCACCGATAGAACCTGGAGCTCTAAGTCTGTTGTGCTGACCATGAGTAGCTTGCATTACACCTCCAAATCCGTGTCTTTTAACAACACCTTGGAAACCTTTACCTTTTGAAGTTCCTGTTACGTCAACAAATTCTCCTTCAGAGAATAAATCAACTTTTACTTCTTCTCCTACTTTCACTTCATCAACGAATTCTCTGTAGAATTCTACCAATTTAGCTTTTGGAGCAGAACCAGCCTTTTTGAAATGGCCAGCTAACGCTTTACCTACGTTCTTTTCACTCTTGTCATCGAAACCTAATTGCACAGATTTGTATCCGTCTTTTTCTAAGGTTCTGACCTGTAAAACCGAGCATGGACCAGCCTGAATAACTGTACAAGGAATGTTTTTCCCTTCTTCGTTAAACAAAGACGTCATACCGATTTTTTTACCAATAATACCTGACATTGTTTATATTAAATAAAATTTATCTTTCTAATTTCCACATATTTAGGAGGTCTGAAGTAATTTCTACTTTTGATATAGGCATACTACGCCCCTAAAATGGAGTGTGCAAATTTATGAATATTTTTAGAACTGACAAATATTTCGAGTAAAATATTTTGATTTTTAATCAATTAGATAATTTTGAAAAATTAAGGACGAAATTTTCAGGGAAATTATTTGGCTTTACAAAAAATAAATTAAAAAGCGTCTTATTTTACAATGACCGTAACTCCCCTTTCCTCCAATGCAGATTTATCTTCCTCGCCAATACCGTTATCAGTAATCAGATAATCCACATGATCCAAAGGAGCGATCTTCCCAAAGCCTTTCTTATTCAGTTTTGAAGAGTCGCCAAGAATAACCACCTTTTCAGAACATTCAATCATCAACTGATTCAGATGTGCTTCCGCAGCATTTGATGTACTGATACCGAAATCAATATCAATCCCATCAACTCCCAGAAAAAGCTTATTGCATGAAAACTGCTTGAGGATCCCCTCAGAAATGGATCCTACAATAGAGGTTGAGCTTTTTCGAACTTCCCCTCCTAACTGTATAATATTAATATTAGGATTATTACACAGCTCAATAGCTACCCTTAAAGAAGAGGTTAAAACCGTAAGCGGGCCAAAATTCACAAGCATTCTCGCCAGATAATGCATGGTAGTCCCTGAAGCCAGAATAATACAGTCATTTTCCTGGATCAGCTGCAACGCTGCTTTTGCAATATTCTGTTTCGCTTCTACATTGATATTTTCTTTTTCATCCACATTTCTTTCATAAGCATAGCGCACGTGCTTACTGGCTCCCCCATGGTTTCGGAAAAGCAAGCCTATACTTTCGAGATAGTTCAGATCCTTTCGAACCGTAACCGATGAAACATTAAACTTCTCACACAGATCCTGTACAAGAACATGACCTTTTTCGTCCAGTTCCTTTAATATATCATTGTGCCTCGGTATTAACTTTTCCATTCTGATTCTTTCATCAAAAATACCATTTTTTTTGAAAACAGTAAAATTTCATTTATTTTCTTTTCAGTTTCATTTTTAATTTATAATTTTGAAAACGAAACATAAACGAAACATTTATGAAACGAAACGAAGAAATCAGTAAATTAGCCGGCATCCGGGAATGGGACTTTATTGTCATTGGAGGTGGCGCCAGCGGCCTGGGGTCGGCATTGGATGCAGCCAGCAGAGGATTCAAAACCCTTCTTCTGGAATCACACGATTTTGCCAAAGCAACATCCAGCCGAAGCACCAAACTGGTACACGGCGGTGTAAGATACCTGGCCCAGGGAGACATAGGCCTCGTGAAAGAAGCCCTGAAAGAAAGAGGGCTGCTCGCTCAAAATGCGGCTCATGTAGTAAAAAACCAGTCATTCATTATTCCCAACTATACATGGTGGGGAGGAATTTATTATAAAATAGGATTATCCATCTATGATTTCCTTGCAGGAAAGCTCAGCCTTGGAAAAACAAAATACATCAGCAAATCCAAAACCGTTGAGAAGCTTCCAACTATTGAGCAACACAATCTCGCAAGCGGTGTAGTCTACCAGGACGGACAGTTTGATGATGCAAGATTGGCAATCAACCTAACCCAAACACTCATCGAAAAAGGAGGAAGCGCTGTTAATTATATGAAAGTAACCGGCCTTCTGAAAAACGATTCCGGAAAAATAAACGGGGTTGAAGCAGAAGATCAGTTTTCCGGTCAGCAGTATGAACTTCACGCAAAAGCAGTTATTAATGCAACCGGGGTATTCACCAATGATATATTAAATATGAATAACCCTAAACACGGTAAATTTGTAGTTCCGAGCCAGGGTATTCATTTGGTTCTGGATAAATCTTTTCTGAAAAGTGATGATGCCATCATGATTCCGAAAACATCAGACGGAAGAGTTCTTTTTGTTGTCCCTTGGCATGACAGGGCACTGGTAGGAACCACAGATACCCTTCTTGAAAATCCAAGCTTTGAGCCACATGCCTTGGAATCTGAAATAAGTTTCGTTTTAAATACAGCCAGACAATATTTGGCAAAAAAACCGACAAGAGAAGATGTGAAATCCATGTTTGCCGGATTAAGACCGCTTGCCGCTCCAAAAGAAGGAGGTAAAAACACCAAAGAAGTCTCCCGAAGCCACAAAGTTATTACTTCCGACACAGGACTTGTTTCCATCATCGGCGGAAAATGGACCACTTACCGTAAAATGGCGCAGGACACCATTGATAAAGCTGTCGAGATCCTTCACTTAAACGGAGGACCTTCCCAAACGGAAAATATGTCCATCCATGGTAATATGGAAGGGGAACTGGTAGACCGTACCAGCCATCTGTACGTTTATGGATCAGATATACCCGCTATAAAATCATTACAGAGCAGCGATCCTCAATATGTACAAAAGATCCATCCGGATCATGCTTTCACCATTGCAGAAGCAGTTTGGGCTATAAGATACGAAATGGCGGAAACCATTGAAGATATTCTCGCCCGAAGAGTCCGTCTTCTGTTTTTAGATGCAAGAGCCGCCATTGACAGCGCTCATACTATCGCACAGCTTATTGCCAAAGAAAAAGGACATACCCAGGAATGGGCAGATCAGCAGGAAAAAGAATTTATTGAATTAGCAAAAGGATATTTATTAACACCTTATTCTCCCAAAACTATTACTCATCACTAAAAATTTGCAGTATGAAGGAAAAACTGATTCTCGCTCTGGATCAGGGAACAACATCTTCCAGAGCCATTTTATTCAATCACAGCGGAGCTATAGAATATATCTCCCAGAAAAATTTTGAACAGATCTTCCCTACTCCGGGATGGGTAGAGCATGATCCCAACGAAATATGGTCGTCCCAGATATCTGTTGCCGCAGAAATTATTGCCAAAGCCGGTATTTCCGGACTGGAAGTAGCTGCGATCGGGATTACCAACCAGCGTGAAACCACTGTTGTATGGGACAGGGAAACCGGGGAACCTATTTACAATGCTATTGTTTGGCAGGACAGAAGAACCGCCAAATACTGTGACGAATTAAAAGAACTGGGCCATGCCGAAACGATCAAAGAGAAAACCGGACTTGTACTGGATGCCTATTTCTCAGCAACCAAGCTGAAATGGATTCTCGATAACGTAGAAGGAGCAAGGAAAAAGGCGGCAGAAGGAAAATTATGTTTCGGAACGGTTGATACATGGCTGGTGTGGAAACTTACCCGTGGAAAAATGTTCATTACCGATGTTTCCAATGCCAGCAGAACCATGCTTCTGAATATTCACACTCTGGAATGGGATCAGGATCTTCTGGATCTGTTTGACATTCCAAAATCTGTACTTCCTGAAGTAAAACAGAGCAGTGAAATCTACGGCGAAACCGCAACCACTTTATTTTCCACCAAAATTCCGATTGCAGGAATTGCGGGAGATCAGCAGGCTGCTCTATTCGGGCAAATGTGCATCACTCCCGGAATGGTAAAAAATACCTACGGAACCGGATGCTTCCTATTAATGAATACAGGAAAAGAAGCTGTTTCCTCAAAAAACAATCTCCTGACTACAGTTGCATGGAAGATCAACGGAGAAGTAAACTATGCACTGGAAGGAAGCGTATTTGTAGGCGGTGCAGCAATACAATGGCTGAGAGACGGGCTGAAACTTATCCATTCATCAGAAGAAGTAAATGACTTGGCAGCAAGCGTTGAAGACAATGGAGGAGTTTATTTTGTTCCGGCACTTACGGGATTGGGAGCACCTTACTGGGACCAATATGCAAGAGGAACTATTGTAGGCGTAACCCGCGGAACAACCAACGGACATATTGCAAGAGCTACTTTGGAAGGAATAGCATTCCAGGTATATGATATTGTAAAATCTATGGAAGCAGATTCAGGAAGACCGAGCCTCGAACTGAGAGTAGATGGCGGTGCTTCTGCAAGTGACCTTCTGATGCAGATACAGTCTGACCTTTTCGGCTTTAAAATTACAAGACCTAAAACCCTTGAAACAACGGCCTTAGGAGCTGCTTATCTTGCAGGCTTGGCAGTCGGATACTGGAAAGACATCAATGAAATCCAGTCTCAATGGATAGTAGATAAAGACTTCCATCCGAAAGTGGATAAGGAAAAGGCAGATAACATGATCCATTTCTGGAATAAAGCAGTAAAGCGTTCCCAAAGCTGGATTGAAGATTAAATTCCTAAACATTAAAAAAAACTACTTATGACCCCATTTACCGCAGAACTTGTAGGAACAATGCTTCTTATATTATTAGGCAACGGCGTTGTAGCCAATGTTGTCTTAAAGGGCACCAAAGGAAATAGCTCAGGATGGATTGTTATTACAACAGCCTGGGCACTGGCAGTTTTCGTAGGCGTAACTGTTGCAGGACCGGCAAGCGGCGCCCATCTGAATCCGGCTGTAACCATCGGACTGGCTGTTGCCGGAAAATTTTCCTGGGATCTGGTCCCCACTTATATTGCAGCACAGATGCTTGGTGGAATGCTCGGCGCTTTTCTCGTTTGGCTTTTTAACAAAGACCATTTTGCCATAACGGAAGATGAAGGAGCCAAGCTGGCGTGTTTCAGTACCGGGCCGGCTATCAGAAATACCTTATCCAATCTCATCAGTGAAATTATCGGAACATTTGTACTTGTATTTGTCATATTTCACTTTTCAGACCCAAGCATTTCCCTGAATGCAGATCCAACTGCCAAAGTAGGCCTTGGTTCTGTAGGAGCTCTTCCTGTTACCTTACTGGTTTGGGCTATCGGTTTATCTTTAGGAGGAACTACCGGTTATGCCATTAATCCTGCCAGAGATTTGGCCCCAAGAATCATGCACGCCCTGCTCCCCGTAAAAGGCAGCAGTGATTGGGGATATGCATGGATTCCCGTTGCAGGCCCTATCCTGGGAGCTATTATCGCAGCAGTTCTTTTTGGAATAATACATTAAAAGATACCCGATGAAAATTTTAAAAATTGTATGCCTGATGATTTTAGGCACAGGAAAGCTATTCTCTCAGGAGAACGAGGAAGCAACAAAGAATAACAGGCTGGATTTTACCGCCAATATTCAGAATAACCATTTATGGAGAGGATTGATTATTACAGATAAGCCAGTGGTAATGGGAAATCTTTCTTACGCTTTGGATTCTGAAAAGAAATGGAAAGTTGGTATCTGGGGCGCTTCAGCATTAGCAGATGATAAAGATGGTACCCATTATAAGGAGATCAACTATTACATTCAATATTCACATAACCGTTTCTATATTGGATTGTGGGATCTGTATAACTCCAGAAATATCAATACCGCCGTAGCTGCAGATGACATTTTCAGTTATTCACAGAGAAGAACTGCTCACATCATTGATCTTAGAACGAATTATACTTTCGGGCCTTCTTTTCCGATAAATATTGAAGCAGATGTTATGCTGTACGGGGGAGCCAATGCAGGTGAAGTAGTTTTAGAGGAAGACGGAAGTTATAAAAAGAATAAATATTCTACTTATATCCAGGCAAGTTATCCGGTTATCGCCGGGCAAAAAATAAATCTGGATGCTTTCGTAGGGGCAGGTTTTGCTCTTAACGACCGTAATTTTCTTTATGGAAACGGTAAAAACAGCTTTGATGTTGTGAATGTAGGAGTAAAAGCCACTAAAACTGTCAAAGTTACAGACCATTACAGCCTTCCGGTTTCTATGATGACCATGTGGAATCCTTCTAATAAATATGCAAGAATTCAGCTGGCGGCTACAGTATTTTAATCTGAATTTTAAATTGATTATAAAACCACTTCATTCCGGGGTGGTTTTTATATTGTATGGTTAAAATAATCTAAATTACTTCAAACAGGCAATCACCGGGTTTTTACGGTTTAGTTTTCGCCAAAATCTTACTACTTTTGAAAAAAATAAACCCGGAAACTGCTTTTTTTTAGATGAAAAGTGTAGCACAGAATATCTGCACCTGCGAAAACAGACTGTATAAACGATGAAAGTATTAAAATTTCTGCTCATACTTCTTCTTTTTGCCTCTTGCAAGAGAAAGGAAAATCATGCTTATACTTTTTATTACTGGAAAACACATCTCAGGCTGGATCAGGAAGAGAGAAAAGCTTTAGATCAGGCTTCGGTTCCTTATCTGTACACCAGGTTTTTCGATATCGATAAGGTCCATGGAAAATTTCAGCCGGTTGCCGTTATTACCCGAGACAACAGCTTCCAAACCGGGAAACAGATTGTACCGACTGTTTTCATCACCAATCAGGCTATGTATCAAATCTCATCGGAAGAAATCAGGTTTATTGCCAAAAATATTCATGAACTGGTCCAGAAGAAGGCTAAAGAATATAATGTAAAGATCAACAATGAAATTCAGATCGACTGCGACTGGACAGCAGGAACAAGAGATGATTATTTTAAATTTTTAAAAGAACTTAGAAAAGTTTCGGGAAAAGAAGTTACCTGTACATTGCGCCTTCATCAGGTTAAAGATAAAATCCAGACCGGAATTCCGCCTGTAGAAAAAGTTTACCTGATGTGCTACTCTACTTCCTCGCCACTGGAAAATTCTGACAGGAATTCTATTCTGGACGTGACTATTTTGAAAAGCTATCTTTCCAGGCTGGAAGATTATCCTGTTAAAAAAATGGATGTAGCTTTACCGATCTATTCGTGGGGAATTGTCACCAACCATCTTGAAAAGCATAAATTAATCAATGCTTTATCCCGGAAAGATCTTGAAAACCCAGGATTTAAAAAGATATCTGACAACGAAGTGGAAATTATTAAAGACGGTTTCTATTTCGGAAGCTTCCTCAATAAAGGCTTCAGGATAAAAGTGGAAGAAATATCTGAAGAACAGTTACAGGATGTCACCCGTTTTCTGGAGAAAAAAATACATGATTTTAATATAATTTATTATCAATTAGATAGTAAATTTGTAAGTAACCGGAACTTTTAAAGTTTTGCATTGTAATTATTTATATGATATGGTACACTTTATCAAAATTTAATTATCAGAATAAAAAACACCCATCAACTATATGAAAAAGTATATCCTTTCACTGGCGGTTGTATCGCTTTTTTACACAAAATCTGACGCCTGTGCATGGTCAGACCCAGATTATGAATATTTCAACCTGTTTACCCAGAGCATCATTAAAGATAAATCTTATCTCCCTTTCCTGCTTACGTATTCAAACAGGTTTTATGGAGATTATAAAGGAATTCAGATTCCTGACGATAATATTGAGACATGGAAAAAGTTTTTCAATAACCAGCTGAACTATGCGGAAACGGAAAACCTGGTATACAAGATCAGTATGAATGATCTTAACGCTTTGAAAAACGGAGCACCAACCAATCCTCTATTACAGAAGCTGGGTACGGGATTTTACCAAAAGTACAGGGAAGGCATTGATTATTTAATTGAAGCCAAGTACCTGGAACCTTACATGAGCATTAATTATGTTGAAAGTCCGGATTCGTTTTACAGCTATGGTCCTTCGAAGCAGCAAAATGCCACTTCCATCGATTATGCTAAAACAGTGAACGCGCTTACGTCCCTGTACAATGCAGCAGGAAATCCGGAAATCAAGCAGCGTTATGGGTACCAGCTGGTGCGCTTCAACCATTATACGAGAAATTATGATGCCGCACTGGAAGCTTTCAAAACTTATATAGAACCCATTAAACAAAAAGGGACGGTATATTTTATGGCACTGGACCAGCTTGCAGGCGCTCAGCGGGGAAAACAGATGAATGCTGATGCCAACTGGAATTTTTTCCAGGTTTTTATAAACAGCAAAGACCGTAAAGAATCCGCTTTCGTTTCAATGAAACTTTCGGATACGGCATCTTTCAGCAACATCATGAAAAGAGCCGGCACCAATGATGAAAAGAATATGGCTTATTTCCTATTGGGATATGAAGGTTTTAACAATCCTATTCCTATTATGGAAAAGATGTACGACATCAACCCTGATTCCGAGATCCTGAAAGTAATGGCGGTAAGAAGCATCAATGAGCTTGAAAGAAGCTATCTTCCGATTTATTATTATACTTCCGATACAGCAGGCAATGTATATATACAGAAAGGAAATACGGATGACCATGATAAAGCTTCTACAGATAAGCAATCTGAGCCTGCGGAAGTAAAAAAAGAGGAAAAGCTTTCATTCTGGCAAAAGATTGTAAGGTTTTTCAAAAATCTTTTCGGAGGTTCAAAATCCGGCAGTTCAGATGGGGGTAAAAATGATCAGAGCGATAACGAACTACTGAATAATCCGGACAGAATCCCATTTTATACTCAATCAGGCTATGGTTATGATGAAAAGACTAAGGACTATCTGGATGACCTTGAAAAATTCACCGAAAAAACGAAGAAAGCTTCCAAAGATGAATACTGGCAGATTGCCGATGCCTATCTTAAGTTTCTGAAAAAAGACTATGAAGCCAGTTCCGAAATTCTTGAAGACATCAAAACAACCAATCCGGAATACCTGGAAGAGATCAAAAGAATGAAAGTTCTGAATGATATTGTCTCTCATCCTAAGATAGATGCAGATTTCGAAGATCATATGATGAAGGATTATGCGGATTACTTTGTAAAAAAAGAAGTAAAGAAAGACAGCACCAATACGGATGATTATGATTATTATGGTGAAGTTCCGTCCACTGTGGATTTCCTTAAAGATGTTCTTGCCAACCGTTACTTCCTTCAGGGTGAGGACGGAAAATCTTTCCTGATGAACAATAAGCTTTCGGATCTTCAGTATAACCCGAATTCAAGTCTGGTGAAAAGTGTTGAAGAATTTTATCGGAAACCAAATAAAACCCAGTTTGAACAGCAGATTATTGCCAAAAACATGGATGATGTAGGAAATATTAATGCCTTCTTCAGCATGATCTATGGAGACAGAGCCATGAAACAGGCTGATTTCGAAAAGGCCAAATCCTATTATGAAAAAGCACAGGGCTTTGCAGGAATTCCGAGAATGAATTATGAATGGACGGACAAAGGTGAAAAAATTACTCCAAAACAATATGCAGCCGGTGAATATAACGGTTTCAGGGATATTTCCAATCTGGTTTTTGGGCACAATGTATGGGAAAGTTTCGGAAGTGCTGAAACCGAAAGCATGGAAGCTGAAGATTATTCTGCATTCCCTTTCATCAAAGGCAGCATGAATAAGCTGGAACTGGCAGATGCACTGATTCAGCTTAAAAAGATCAGTAACGGAACGGATGAAAAAGCAGCCAAAGCCAGTCAGCTTATAGGAAATTTATTGTACAACACTTCCAGCTTAGGATATTACCGTCAGCTGTTCGTGATGGATATTGATAACAGCAACGGCGGAAAATATGATTTCTGGAATACAGACAGGAAAAACCCTTACAGGTACTATTATAAGAACTTCCTTTCTACCACTTATATTGAGCCGGATAACTTCGACTCAGCCATCAGTTATTACCAAAAGACCCTGAAATTTTCAAAGGATAAGGAACAGAGAGCAAGGGTTCTTTTTCAGATGGCCAGTGCCGAGCAGGGTAAATATTACCAGTATGAGGCTAAAAATGCATCGAATATAAACTATTCGGATCCTCAGTATTCTGAAAAGGAGCAGGCACACCAGACTGAGCTGGACAATATCAGAAACCAGAAATACAGAACCTATTTTGCCCAGCTGAAATCCCAGTATTCAGATACGGAAACTATGAAAGGCTTATCGGGTAGTTGCAGCTATTTCGGATACTTTTTGAAAAGATAGTTTTTTTAAATATTATAATAAAAAGGAATCATTACGATTCCTTTTTTTCCTGTTGTTTCTGAAGCCACTCTTCATGCTTGTGCTTAAAGAATTCATGCTTATAATCCTGATTTCTCTGTGCTGCATCTATAGAGTGAGAGGTGTGAATATCGCCATCTTCTTCTGCAAAATCAGCAAGTTTCTCATAATAGCAGTGAAGCTGATCCAGTTCTTTCTCAGTAAGATCTTCAATATCTACAATCCTGTTACTGGCTTTTTCATTAGCCGCCAGAAGCTCATTGAGTTTGATCTGTATGGCCTTTGAATCTTTATTCTGAGCCTTCTGGATTAAAAAAACCATTAAAAAAGTAATGATGGTTGTTCCTGTATTAATTACAAGCTGCCAGGTTTCAGAATAATCAAAAACAGGTCCTGAAACGGCCCATACAACCACTACGAGCGCAGCTCCGATAAATGCATATGAACTTCCTGTAAATTTGGTTGCCCAGTCTGAAAATTTTTCAAAAAGATTATTATTCTTTTGGCTCATAATATCAATGCTTTTAATGAATAAATGTATTGAATTAACTTGAATGAGAGATAAGAAAGTTTGGGTTTGGATATAAATGAGGTATGTGAAAGGGCAAAACACTAATGTTTCGGCAGATCCAATTTATAGTTTTGTGTAAGTATATAAAAAATCCGCCCCTAAAAAGGAACGGATTCTATAATCATTGCAAAGTATGCAGTTATCACACTTTAATTTCAACGTCTACACCTGAAGGAAGTTCTAATTTCATTAGAGCATCAACAGTCTTAGAAGAAGAAGAGTAGATATCCATCAATCTCTTGTGAGCAGAAAGTTGGAACTGTTCTCTTGCTTTCTTGTTTACGTGCGGAGATCTCAACACCGTGAAGATTCTCTTATTCGTAGGCAATGGAATCGGTCCGTTTACAACAGCACCGGTAGCCTTTACCGTTTTTACGATTTTCTCAGCAGACTTGTCTACCAAGTTATAATCGTAAGATTTTAGTTTTATTCTGATTCTTTGTGACATTTCTTTAATTTAAAAATTAACCTTTTGCTTTAGCTATGATTTCTTCAGCAACGTTTTGTGGAGTAGCCTGGTACTTCTCTAATTCCATAGAAGAAGTAGCTCTTCCTGATGAAAGTGTTCTTAGAGTAGTAACATATCCAAACATTTCAGAAAGTGGAACAGAACCTTTGATTACAACAGCACCGTTTTTCTCTTCCTGACCACTGATAGTACCTCTTCTCTTGTTAAGGTCACCAATGATGTTACCCATATATTCTTCCGGAGTTACAACTTCCAGTTTCATAATAGGCTCCATAATTACTGGCTTAGCAGCACGTCCCGCTTCTTTAAATCCTAATTTAGCAGCCATTTCAAATGAAAGTGCATCAGAATCCACTGCGTGGAAAGATCCGTCTTTAAGAATAACTTTAATACCTTCAACTTCGAAACCAGCCAAAGGACCGTTTTTCATTGCAGCTTTAAAGCCTTTTTCAATTGCAGGAACAAATTCTCTAGGAACGTTACCTCCTTTGATCTCATTGATGAATTCTAAGCCAATTTTACCTTCTTCTGCAGGTCCTAATTCAAATACGATATCAGCAAATTTACCTTTACCACCAGATTGTTTTTTGTAAACTTCTCTGTGCTGGGCAACTTTTGTTAAGTTTTCTTTGTATTCTACCTGAGGCTGTCCCTGGTTTACTTCAACCTTGAACTCTCTCTTCATACGGTCAACAATGATATCCAAGTGAAGCTCACCCATACCCGAGATGATCGTTTGTCCAGAAGCTTCATCAGTTCTAACAGTAAACGTTGGATCTTCTTCTGCCAATTTAGCTAGAGCGTTACCCATTTTATCCTGGTCAGCTTTAGTTTTAGGCTCAACAGCGATACCAATTACCGGATCTGGGAAAACCATAGATTCAAGAATGATCGGGTTTTTCTCATCACACATAGTATCACCAGTTTTGATAGACTTGAATCCTACCGCTGCACCAATATCACCAGCTTCAATATATTCTACCGGGTTTTGCTTGTTAGCGTGCATCTGATAGATTCTAGAGATTCTTTCTTTATCTCCTGAACGGGTGTTCAAGATGTAAGAACCTGCATCCAGTCTTCCAGAGTATGCTCTGAAGAATGCCAGTCTTCCCACGAACGGGTCAGTAGCAATCTTAAATGCCAAAGCCGCGAAAGGCTCGTTTACATCTGGTTTTCTTGTAATTTCAGCGTCTGTTCTTGGATCAGTACCTTTGATATCATCTTTATCCAATGGAGAAGGCAGGTATTTACATACTGCATCCAACATAAACTGTACTCCTTTATTCTTGAATGAAGAACCACAAGTCATTGGGATAATAGATAAATCGATAGTAGCTTTTCTAAGCGCTTCGTTGATTTCTTCTTCAGAGATTGAATCCGGATCTTCGAAGAATTTCTCCATCAAAGTCTCATCGTAGTCAGCAACAGCTTCTACTAATTTCTCTCTGTATTCAAGAACTTCAGCTTTCATGTCTTCAGGAATTGGCACTACTTCGAAAGTAGCTCCTTGTCCTGCTTCATCCCAGATGATAGCTCTGTTTTTAATTAAGTCAACAACACCTTTGAAATCTTCTTCAGCACCGATTGGTAAAACGATTGGAACTGCATTAGATCCTAACATGTCTTTAACCTGGTTTACCACGTTAAGGAAGTCAGCACCTTGTCTGTCCATTTTGTTTACGAATCCCATTCTAGCAACTTTGTAGTTGTCAGCAAGTCTCCAGTTTGTTTCAGACTGAGGCTCTACTCCATCTACTGCTGAGAATAAGAATACCAATCCATCTAATACTCTCAAAGATCTGTTTACTTCTACTGTAAAGTCAACGTGTCCCGGTGTATCGATAATGTTGAAGTGGTAAGGTTTAGTGTCTGCAACAGGTTTTCCTTGATCTGTTGGAAAGTTCCAAGAACAAGTGGTTGCAGCAGAAGTAATAGTAATACCTCTTTCTGCTTCCTGCTCCATCCAGTCCATTGTAGAAGCACCATCGTGAACTTCACCAATTTTGTGGTTTACCCCTGTATAGAATAAGATTCTTTCTGTAGTAGTAGTTTTACCAGCATCAATGTGAGCGGCAATACCAATATTTCTTGTAAATTTAAGATCTCTACTCATTTCTAATTAGAATTTAAAGTGTGAGAAAGCTTTGTTAGCTTCCGCCATTTTGTGAGTATCAGATTTCTTTTTGAAAGCAGCACCTTCTTCTCTTGAAGCAGCTACTACTTCATTAGCTAATTTCAAAGCCATAGACTTATCATTTCTCTTTTTAGAGTAGCTAATTAACCATTTCATTGCCATAGAAATTTTTCTATCAGCTCTGATTGGCATTGGAATCTGAAAGTTAGCTCCACCTACTCTTCTAGAACGTACTTCTACGTGAGGCATTACATTTGTAAGTGCATCTTTCCAGATTTCAAGTGCAGTTTTTTCAGTTTCTCCTTTTTTAGTTTCTACGATATCTAATGCATCATAGAAAATTTTGAATGCGATTGACTTCTTACCGTCAAGCATTAAGTTGTTTACGAATCTCGTTACCAATTGATCATTAAATTTCGGATCTGGTAACAACGGTCTTTTTTTCGCTTTTGTCTTTCTCATTGCTTTTGTACCTTATTTAATGATTATTTTTTCTTTCCTTTTGCAGGAGCAGCAGCTGCTTGTCCTGGTTTAGGTCTCTTAGCTCCGTACTTAGATCTTCTCTGAGTTCTTCCATTTACACCAGCTGTGTCTAATGCACCTCTTACGATGTGGTAACGTACTCCCGGTAGGTCTTTCACCCTTCCGCCTCTAACCAATACTATCGAGTGCTCTTGAAGATTATGTCCTTCGCCCGGGATATAGGCGTTAACTTCTTTACCGTTAGAAAGTCTTACCCTTGCTACTTTTCTAAGTGCAGAGTTAGGTTTCTTAGGTGTAGTGGTATATACTCTCGTACATACACCACGTCTTTGTGGACAAGAATCAAGGGCAGCCGATTTGCTCTTCTTGGCAAGCGTGGCTCTTCCTTTTCTTACTAATTGTTGAATAGTAGGCATTTAATTGCTTTTTATTTTAGGGTGCAAAAATAGTAATATTTTTTTAATCTGCAAACACTTATATAAAAATTAAAATCAAATACTTACATGCAAAAGCTGTTGCTTCTGACAGGACTAATAAAGAACTGCCGATGTCTATTGAAAAAAAATAAAAGCAGGAAGCTATTTTTCTTAAAGTATACTATATTAAACAATCGTAAAATTTAATTGGTAACCTAATATCATATAAATACAGTTTAACCTTTATTTCCAAACTATTTTAAAAAACTTTCCTATAGTTATCTTCTATTGAAACTCAAGTCTTTTCGGCACGATATTCTCTAAATTTGTTAACATAAAAAATAAACTTATGAAAAATGCAAGTATTATCGGCTTAAAAGAGGCCGACTGTAAAAACATTTCAGAAAAATTAAATATCCTGTTAGCCAATTATTCCGTATTTTACCAAAACACAAGAGGTTCCCACTGGAATATTAAAGGAGATCAGTTTTTCACGCTTCATCCTAAGTTTGAAGAATTATATAACAGTCTTGTGCTGAAAATTGATGAGATCGCGGAAAGAATCCTTACTTTAGGAGCAACTCCAGCCCACAACTACTCAGATTATCTGAAAGTGGCTAGTATTAAAGAGAGCAAAGAAGTAACGGATGCCAACAAAAGTGTTGAGCTTATCCTAAATTCTTTCAAAGTAGTGATTGACCTGCAAAGAGAGCTTCTGGACATTACAGACGCAGCAGGAGATGAAGGAACCAACTCTCAAATGAGTGATTACATTACCGAACAGGAAAAAGAAGTATGGATGTACAATTCTTATTTAGGGAAGTAACCTGCAAAAATCAACCGATTAATAAAAAAATCGTCTTACATTTAGGCGATTTTTATTTTAAATGACTATATTTGCGTTAAAATTACACATATTATGAATGATGTTCGATTAAACTCTATTCTGGATAACGATTTCTATAAAATAACGATGCAAAATGCAGTGGTAAAGCTATTCCCAAGCTCCATTGTAAAATATGAATTCATCAACAGAGGAAAACACCAGTTTCCGGAAGGTTTCGATGCGGCTTTAAAGGAAGCAGTCAACAAAATGGCAGAACTGAAGCTTACCAAGGAAGAAAAAAAATTCATGGCAAGAACCTGTCCTTATATAGATCTGCCCTATCTGGATTTTTTAGAAGGCTATCATTACGATCCGTCTGAGGTAAAGATACACCAGGAAGGCAGCGATCTTTCCGTAACGGTTGAAGGACTTTGGTACAGGACCATTCTCTGGGAAGTTCCCCTTCTTGCTTTGATCAGTGAACTTCATTACGAAATGAACCATATGGAAAGAGATTCCAATGAGATCGTTATGAACAGAACTTTAGAAAAAGCAGATTCACTCGCAAGGCTTGGTGTAAATTTCGCAGAATTCGGGACCAGAAGAAGACATTCCTATAAGGTACAGAATCTGGTGATGGAAGCTTTAACACAAAATAAAGAATCAACCTTCATCGGAAGTTCCAATGTACATTTTGCCATGAAATACAATGTAAAACCAATTGGCACCCATGCACATGAATGGTTTATGTTCCATGCCGCCGAATATGGTTTTAAAATGGCCAACGAAATGGCACTCGAACATTGGGTAGACGTTTACAGAGGTGATCTTGGAGTTGCATTATCAGATACTTATACTACTGATGTTTTCTTCCAGCAGTTTGACAAAAAATTCGCAAAACTGTTTGACGGTGTACGCCATGACAGTGGTGATCCGTTGGAGTTTGCAGACAAAACAATAGCCCACTATCAAAATAACGGAATCAATCCTTTATTTAAATATATCATCTTTTCTGATGCATTAAACCTGGAAAAGGTAGAAGAAATCACCAACTACTGCAAAGGAAAAATCGGGGTATCCTTCGGAATCGGAACCAATCTTACCAACGATGTCGGTTTAAAACCAATGAATATAGTAATGAAGCTGATCGGGGTACAGGCTCCGAACAAAGAGTGGATCCCAACCGTAAAACTTTCCGACGAACATGGAAAATACACCGGAGATCCTAAAATGATCGAACTGGCTAAAGAATTTTTAAGAATAAAAGATTAACACAATGAAACTAAAAACATTTTTAACCTTATCTCTTCTTGCAGGAACATTATCCTTCGCTCAGGAAAAGAAAACAGAAAAACCGAAATTCAATCAGGAACTGGCAACGTCTCTAGGTGCTGATAAATACGGAATGAAACCTTACACGATCATAATGCTCACTTCCGGCCCTACAAAAGTTGAAGACAAAGCCAAAATGGGAGAGCTGATGAAAGGCCATTTAGCCAACATCGGAAAACTGGCTGATGAAGGAAAAATTGTTGTGGCAGGACCTTTCCTTGAGCAAAACAAAGAAAATTACCGAGGTATGTTTATTTTCAACACAAAGTCTAAAGAAGAAGCCGAGCAATGGGTAAAAACTGATCCTGCAGTACAGGCCGGGGTGTTCAGTTATGAAATATTCCCGTGGTATGGATCTGCCGCATTGCCTTTGTATTTAAAACATCATGAGGAAATTTCGAAAGAAAATCCATAATATCATATTACAATGTATAATTTACAGTGAGTCTTTCCGGCTCACTTTTTTTGTTTAATTAAAACTAAAGAAATAATTACTCTGTATCATAATCATAGTAAGTTTTTACTATTTTTAAGAAAACTAAAACCTTTATGAAAACAATAGAAGAAGTCCTTAAAAAACTGGATGATATCATCATCTGGTGCAAAGAAAACCAAAGTCCAGCCGGATATTTTGCATGTACTTACAGAATTATGACCGCTCAGGTTTTAAAGGGAATCCAACAAAAAAAGTTTGAAGACAATCCCAGGATGATTTTATTAGATATTGCTTTTGCCCAAAGATATTTAGACGCGTGGGAAAACTACAGTAAAGGAAAAAAGATCACAAACTCCTGGTATTTGGCCTTTGAAGCAACTAAAAACAAAAACCTTCTGATCTTACAGCATATTTTCTTAGGAATGAATGCTCATATTAATCTTGATCTGGGGATCTCGGCAGCTACAATAATGCCGTATCGGAAAATAAATCCGCTTAAAAAAGATTTTGAAAATATCAACACAGTAATAGCTTCAATCAACCAACAGGTCCAGGATTCTTTAAACAAAATATGCTATCCTGTGGATCTTATCGACAAAATCTCAAATGGTAAAGATAATGCCATTCTGGATTTCGCGATTTCCAAAGCAAGGGAAACTTCCTGGGCCACCGCAGTCATAGCTTCTAATACACCCAATTTTTTAAGAGAATCCGTTATCAATATTGTAGATTATGCTGCAGCAAAAGTGGCATCTCAGATCTTAAATCCTAAGCTCCTTACACCTGCTTTAACTAAAGAACTGAAAAAATGTGAAAGCAATGACATTGTGAAAAATATTGAAATTCTATCCGGAACAAAAACTGTTTAGTCCATATTCATTCTTTCATCTGATAAAATTTTGACGGTTTCCCATAAAAGAAATCAATTTTTCTTTTTGTAATTTTGAAGCATGGAGATGACATATTTAATTATTGGATTTATTGCTGGCGGAATTCTGGGAGCCGTTATTTTGTACTTTGCCTTAAAATCGTCTACGGTTTCAAGAAATTCTTATGATGAACTGAATAATCTGCATATCAAAAATCATTCGGATCTGGAAAATCTTAATCTGAAAGTTCAGGAACTCACCCAAAATATCAACAAAGAAAAAGAACAGAACCAACAACAGACAGACCTGTTGAATGACCTGAAAAATGAATATGCAAAAATTTCTGCAGAATATACCTCATTAAATGCTCAGTTCTCAGAAATGAAACAGCTTAACTCAAAACAGGCTTCCCAGATCGAAAATTTATTAGAAGAGAAGCAAAATATTTTTGCGAAAAACTCTGAGCTTTCTGCAATTAATGACAGCTTAAAAAAATCTGTTGAAACTCAAAAAGAAGAAGTTCTAAAAATTCAGGAAGAAGGTAAATTGCAGTTTGAAAATTTAGCCAATAAAATATTAGAAGAAAAAACAGAGAAGTTTACTGAACAAAACCAACTGAATCTTAAAAATATATTAAATCCCCTTCAGGAAAAAATTAACAATTTTGAAAAAAAGGTAGAAGACACCCACAAAGAAAGTATTGATTATCATGCCGCCCTTCGACAACAAATCATTGGGCTGAAAGATTTAAATATCCAAATGAGCAAGGAGACCTTAAATCTAACTAAAGCCTTAAAAGGTGACAGTAAAATTCAAGGAAACTGGGGAGAATTGGTATTAGAAAGAGTCTTAGAGAAATCAGGTCTGGAGAAAGGAAGAGAATATGAAATTCAGAAAAGCCATTTAACTACCGAAGGAAACCGGGTATTGCCAGATGTTATTGTGAACCTTCCTGACGGAAAGAAAATGATTATTGACTCTAAAGTATCTCTGATTGCTTACGAACGTTATGTGAACGAAGAAAAAGATGAAGAAAGAACTCAATTTCTAAAAGAGCATGTTTTATCTTTAAAAAGACATATTGAACAACTGAGCAGCAAAAATTACCATAGCCTTTATGAAATGGAAAGCCCCGATTTTGTTTTACTGTTTATTCCAATAGAACCTGCTTTTGCCATTGCTCTCAATGAAGACAAACTGCTGTACAACAAAGCATTTGAAAAAAATATCGTAATAGTTACCCCTTCCACATTACTTGCGACTCTTCGGACAATTGACAGTATGTGGACCAACCAGAAGCAACAGGAAAATGCTATAGAAATTGCTCGTCAAGCCGGAGCTTTATATGATAAATTTGATGGTTTTGTTACCAATCTGTTAAAGGTGGGTAAAAAAATGGAAGAAGCCAAAACAGAATATGAAGGAGCTATGAATAAACTGGTTGACGGAAGAGGAAACCTGGTAACCAGCGCTCAAAGATTAAAGGTAATGGGAGCTAAAGCTACAAAATCACTTCCTGAAAACTTAATTACAAGAGCCAAATCTAATGAAGAAAATACTGAGCTACTGGAAGAAAACCCTCCACAAAATCTCATTGATAACAACAGCTTCTTAGATCCGGACAACTAAACATGAAAAAAAACCATATCATTTTCATTGTCAGCATTGTCGTTTTTCTGATTTCTTTGATGTTTCCTGCTGTCTTTACCCAAAAAGGAGGTGAAGTATATGGTTCAGTTTGTTTTCTATGGGGATGGACCGATCTTTACGGAGATGGGATTTCCTGGATAACTAATCCTATACTTTTCTTTTCATGGATTTTCTTGCTGGCCAGACAGCCCAAAATAGCTGCTTTCTTAGGTTTTCTTTCCCTGGGCGCAGCATTATATTATCTGACTGAAACTGAAATAATAGTTAATGAACCGGGACACAAATTCATTATTGCCTCTTATGGTTTAGGATATTATCTGTGGATTGCCAGTTGTGTGACCATGTTTATCGGCAGTTTGCTGCTCTTAAAGTCTAAGCCGGAAATTCAAAATACTCCAAAAAAATAACTTCTATTTAAAAATACTGAAAAAGCCTTTTCATTAAAACTAAACCCGTCTAATCACAAATTTTGCATAATTTTGCAGCATGTTGATAGAGAGTTTTCAGAACGATAAAATAAAAAATGTCACCAAGCTTTTGGCTGACAACAGGTTTCGTAAAAAATCAAAGGTTTTTGTTGTGGAAGGGCAGCAGGAAAATGAAAGAGCTTTACAGTATGATTTTGAACCTGTAGAGTTTTTTATCTGCGAAACCATATTTAAGGGAAAACTTCCGGAAGGCAAAATCCATCATGTAAGTGAAAAAGTTTACGAAAAAATAGCTTACAGAGGAAGTTCTGAAGGAATTATCGGGATTTATAAAACCAAAGAGAATTCACTTTCATCATTTACTCCTAAAGAAAACTCAACCATAATCATTGTGGAAGGAGTAGAAAAACCGGGCAATCTTGGTGCAATTCTGAGAAGTTGTGAAGCTTTTGGAATTGATGCTTTGGTGGTTGCAAACGGAAAAGCTGATTTTTATAACCCTAATGTAATCCGTTCAAGTGTTGGCTGTCTTTTCGGAATGGAAGTTTATGATGCTGAAAATGAAGAAACTTTAAACTTTCTGCAGAAAAACAATTTCAACATCTATACAACACTTATGGATGAAACTGCTGAAGATATTTATAAGAGAGATTTCACACAGCGCTCCGCTGTATTATTCGGAACTGAGCATTCAGGATTAAGTGACTTCTGGATTGGAAAAGGAAAAAACACGCTGATCCCTATGGCAGGAAGCATTGACTCTTTAAATTTGAGTAATGCTGTAGCGATTACCTGCTATGAATCGTTGAGGCAAAAGAAAGATGATATTTAGAAAGGAAGCCTGGTGAAGGAAGAGGGAAGTTGTTCAAGCCATAAAACAAGTTCAAGTCAGTCTCATTGAATAAATCTACTTTTATTAGACGTTTTTGACTTTGAGCATTATACAGGTAACATCATATCATCTTCGAATCTTCCATCCTAAAATATGTGCATAAAAAAACCGTCTCACAGGGTGAAACGGTTCTTTTATTGTTAAGCTTATGCTAGAATTATTTCTTAGCAGCGTCTTTAACTTCTTTAGCAGCATCTTTTGCAGCTCCTTTAGCAGCATCAGCAGCACCTTTAGCAGCGTCAGCAGCAGCTTCAGTTGTAGCTTTAGCAGCATCAACACCAGCAGCAGTTGTAGCAGCAGCAGCATCTTTAGTAGCGTCAACAGCAACGTTAGCAGCTGAATCAATTACTTTAGCAGCAGAATCTGTAACTACAGCAGCAGAATCAGCTACGTTAGCAGCAGCAGAATCAGTAGCTCCTTCAGTAGAAGTAGTTTCAGTTTTTTTACAAGCAACTAGAGAGATTGCAGCGATAGCAGCTACGAATAATGACTTTTTCATAATAAATTAAATTTAATTTTGTTAATATTGTTTTTATAAATTTTCTTCTGTTCTGTTATTTGAACAAGACAAAGGTAGAGCAGATACAAAAGTTGTTTATGAAAAATAATTGTAATACATTTGTAAAATCATTTTACAAAAAAACAATACTGATAATCAACAATTTAATCATTTAATAAAAATTGACAGATTTAGATCTATTACACTTTGAACAGCTAAAAAAAGACGTTCAAACAGAATATTTAAAAAAATCTACCCCTTCCCAGGATGAAATTTCAAAATGGAAAGGGATAGATATCATATATTTCCAGGAGGATCTTCGAAAAAAGGCGAAAGGCAACATCAGCGAAAAATCTTTTTACACCTATTTTAAAACTTCACCGGTTACCAAGCTACCCCGAATTGACATGCTCAATTTACTGAGTGTTTATGCAGGATACGAATCTTGGTACGACTTCAAAAAACAGCATCTTTTTGCGGGAGAATTACTGCAGGAAAATGAAGATTCTGAGCAGGAAGACATCGAAGAACTGGAAAAAACAGTATCCTTATCCCCTGAAATTCCAAAAACTGAAATTCCGGCAAAAAAAATAGAGTTTCAGCCTCAGGAAAACACTGATTTACAAAAATCAAATACTGATAACCAGCCAATTAAAGAAAAAGAAGTAACATTATCCACGGTTGAAACACAACCGTCTGTTTCAAGAAAAAATTTACTCAAAAAAAATGCATGGGCTATTGTTACGACCATTTTAATTGCCGTTACCGGAGTTCTTGGTTTTAAAGACGAAATATTCTCAAAAACTTATAAATACTGCTTTATAGACAAAGACCGCAGTGTTAATGTGATCAATACATTAGATATTATGGTCATCAAAGAAAATGAATCTCCGATTATGTATAAAATAAAGCCCGGAGAATGTTTCCTCTACTCTACCAAAGATAAAAACCTGAAAATGAGGATCAGTGCTCCCTTCTATGAGCCGTTGGAGGTTAACCGGAATCTGGAAAATGCCCCTGAAGAGGAAAAGATAGAGCTGAAACCGGATGATTATAAAATGGCAGCCTATTATTTCTCAATTAAAGATGTAAAAGGCGGAACTTCTGCAGAACAGGTTGCCCTTATTAAACAGAAAAGAAATCAATTGGAAAGCCTTATCAGCAATAATGCAGTGATTTACCAGGTATACGACAATAATACTTATGGTATAGAAAGGCTTGATAAGCAAAAATATATTACACTCGTTACAACCCCTACCACATCTCTGAAAAACCTCAGTGTTATAGAGATGAAAAAGGACAGTAAAGGAAAAATAGTATCCATCAAATTTAAAATCGCATCTACAGATGAAAAGAATAAATAATTTTTTAATTTTCGCATTACTTTTTTTAGCATTTGTTTCCTGCAATAATAAAAAGAGAGAAGTAAGCGATCTGGATATGCTAAGAAACAGCAACAATGTAAAAAGCTATCCTGCTGTACAGATGGATAGTATGCAGGCCATAAACTCCATTACCAAGCAGAAAGTACAGGAACTTCTGGACCTCTCCACCCTATATCTTTCCGGCAATAGAAATACAGAAGTAGATTCGTTCATTTATTCCCAAATGGAAAGCTATTTTCATAAACCGGATTCCGCAACTTTTAAAAACCTGTTCAGAGAGCTGGACAGCCTGAAAGTAAAATCCGTGAAAGTAAACAGCCTGAACGTGTATAAAGAATTCTATAAAAAAGATACACTGGATTATGCCCGCTTCAATCTTGAATATTTTGATGCAAAAAATAAATCTTTGGGAACTTTTGAGAAAAATGCACAGTATATTTTGCTTTCCACCCCAATGATCAAGAAAGAATTTAAATTCTATTTCCTGGATTTCTACTCTGATCCGGTAAAGAAAGACAGCACCTCTGTTGGAGTAACCAAATAGTCTAAAGGAATATCATTTTCCCATACATCATCAATTCTCTCATCAGGATTGAAATAATTGACACCAATTTTTCTGGATGTCTCGGAAATACTTTGGAAAAACGCATCGTAAAAACCTTTTCCATAGCCTATCCTGTTTCCTCTGCCGTCACAGTAAAGCAAAGGAGTAATTACATAATCAAAGTGCTGCTCCCCGGAATCTTCATTAGAAACAGGCTCCGGAATTCCCCATTCACTGGTTTCAAATGCTGTTTCACTATTAATTTCTACTGAGAACAGGTTTCCTGCAACGACTTTAGGTACAAAAACATGCATATTTTTATCCAGGAAAGCCTCAATAAAGATTTTTGTATCAATCTCTTTAAACTTTTTAATCGGAAGGAAAATATGTACTTTCTGGCCTGTTTCGGGTTTAAAATAATCCAGGAAGTTCTTAAGTATTTTTTCAGATAACAGAAAAGCCTCATCTACTGACAAGGCTTTTCTTTTTTGCATATATTCTTTTCTAAGCTCAGCTTTTAACATGGCTTATGCGTTTTCAGTTTGTGCAATTTTATATAATTTGTCAGACAGACGAACTCTGAAAGGAAGTTCAAAAGTAATCTGATCACCTGTTTTTGCAGTTTCACAAGGTCCTCCGTTTGCATAAATCTGCGTAATTGTAACCTCCTGATCACCTGTTGTTGGTCCTGAAATCAAAACCTTATCTCCAACTGAAAGTTCTTTGTTTTCAATCAGGAACTGGGCGATTTTTGATTTTGAATAATAATGTTCCGCCTTTCCGATTAATGTCTTTTTAACTTTTATTTTCTGACGAATATCTTTTGTTTCAGCCATTGTAGCTTTCCCTAAAGGCTGGGTTGATAAATCTCCCGAATTTTTGAATTTCAAAGCATCCGATTTTCCTTTTCTGAAAACCTTGTTCCCAACCTGAAGTCCTTTTCTTAATTTCACCTGTTCATCCCATGGCAAATGTATGGTTTCCTGGCATTCTGTAGAACAGCAGTTTTCCATCGCAGCTTTACATTCATCACATTGGATAAATAATAAATGACAGGCATCATTGGCACAATTCGTATGGTCATCGCAAGGTTTTCCACACTGATGGCACTGTGCAATGATATCGTCTGTAATTCTCTCTCCCAAACGGTGATCAAAAACAAAGTTTTTACCAATGAACTTACTTTTTATGTCTTCCTCTTTTATCTGGCGGGTATATTCAATAATTCCTCCTTCCAGCTGGAAAACATTCTTAAAACCCTGATGCTTGAAGTAGGCACTCGCTTTTTCACAACGAATTCCCCCTGTACAGTACATCAGCAGGTTTTTATCTTCTTTAAAATCCTGTAACTGCTCATTGATAATTGGCAGACTTTCCCTGAAATTTTCCACATCAGGGGTAATAGCCCCTTCAAAATGCCCTACTTCACTTTCGTAATGATTCCTGAAATCCACTACAATAGTATTCGGATCTTCAAGCATATTATTAAATTCCTGTGCTTTTAAATGGATTCCTTTATTGGTAACATCAAAAGTATCATCATTCAAACCGTCAGCAACAATTTTGTGTCTTACTTTTATGGTCAGTTTTAAAAAAGAATGATTGTCCTGTTCAACCGCTACATTCAAACGGATTCCTTTCATAAAATCATAAACTTCCAGCGTATCCCGAAAAGCCTCAAACTGGTCTGCAGGAACACTCATCTGAGCGTTAATGCCTTCATGAGCAACATAAATACGGCCAAGTGCATCAAGTGCATTCCAGGCTATAAATAGTTCATCGCGAAATTTTTTGGGATCTTCAATTTTGGCATACGCATAGAAAGACAATGTAAGGCGTTCCTCACCGGCTTCATCAATAAGCTGAGCTCTTTCTTCTGCGCTTAAGGTGTTGTACAGTTGCATGCTATAAACGTTTTAAGTGAGAAAAATTTTTGCAAATATAATCATTTTTACATTGAACCTGCTTATCCGGTAAAGCATAATGAGTAATTTAATGACCTGTAATAATAATCCGTGAAAGACTTTTGGTTTATTGTTGTATCTTAATACCTGACATTTTTACTGTTACCGCTTTACAAAATGTCATATTTTCGGTTTAAGAATATTTTAAGTTTTGTTAATACATCATTGAGGATTATGACATAATTTATAAAATGGCATAATAGCCGTTAAATTTTAGTTAAAATTGAAACATAGCATACTAATTGCTTACTTATTTAACATTAAATTTGTTTACGATAAAACAAAAATCAATAAATAAAAAGAAAGATATACAATGAAGAGTACTTTAAAAAAACTATTACCATTTGCAGTAGTGGGAGTTGTCTCAGGAGCTACTACCGTTGGGACAATACAATATTTCGGTCAACATTCCAATAATGGCGACCCATCTTATTTTACAGCAGCCGCTCCAAACGCATCATTTGTAGGAATGAATACGGGGGTTGTGGGTGACGATTTTGTAAAAGCATCAAAAACAACGGTTCCGGCTGTTGTTACTATTAAAAATTACCAAAGCAGAGGAACGAGCAGAGCTTCAGAACAGGATCTGTTTGATTTCTTCTTCGGAGATCCTTTGGGAGGAGGAGGAAGAGGCCAGCAGAGACAGAAGCAGGCTCCGGACAATATGCCTTCAGGAATGGGATCCGGGGTGATTATTTCGCCGGACGGATACATTATCTCTAACAACCACGTTGTGGCAGGGGCTAATAAACTGGAAGTGGTTTTAAGCAATAAAAAATCTTATATCGCAACTTTGGTAGGAACAGACCCTAATACGGACATCTCACTATTAAAGATTGAAGAAAAAGGACTTCCTTATTTAAATTTTGCCAATTCAGACAATATTGAAGTAGGACAATGGGTACTTGCAGTAGGAAACCCGTTGGGATTAAACTCTACGGTAACTGCAGGAATTGTTTCTGCTAAAGGCAGAGGAATCGGAATCCTTGGAGGCCAGGGAAAAGCAACCAACCCAATTGAAAGCTTTATCCAGACCGATGCCGCCATTAACCCCGGTAACTCAGGAGGAGCGCTGGTAAATGTTAATGGTGACCTTATCGGTATTAACTCTGCCATCCAGTCTACCACAGGATATTATCAGGGGTACGGATTTGCCGTTCCTTCCAATTTAGCAAGAAAAATTGTTGAGGATATCAAGAAGTTCGGAATTGTACAGAGAGGATTCTTAGGAGTTTCATCATTAGATCTTTCCAACGATCAGCAGGTGGCTGCCTATAATCAACAGTATAAAACCAGTATCAAATCCGGTTCGGGGGTTTATGTTACAGGATTTGGAGATAACAGCGGCGCGGAAGATGCAGGTCTTAAAAAAGGTGACATCATTACTAAAATAGACAGTTATGACATTACTGATTTTGCTGATCTTTCCATGTCTATCGGAAGCAAGCGTCCTGGAGATAAAGTTCAGGTAACTTATTCAAGAAACGGTAAAGAAAACACAACTACAGTAACGCTGAAAGACCAGAAAGGAGGAACTTCAACAAGAACAAAAGCTGATCTGAGCGTCACTGAGAAAATAGGGGCAGATTTCGATCCGCTTAATGAAAAATTCAAAACAGAATATGGCCTGAATAGTGGCGTTGTTGCCAAAAATGTAAGCGAAGGAAGTGAGATGGCCAAAATCGGAATTGTAGACAATTACATCATTATAGAAATCAACGGTAAACCGGTCAATTCACAGAAAGATGTAGAAAAGATCCTTGATAAATACCAGGGTAATGTACAGGTGAAATTCGTGGACGACTACGGAAGAATCTATACCAAAGGATTCAAGATGCCTTAATCAAGCAGACAACTGTCTTCTCATATTAACAAAAAACGCTGCAGATGTTGCAGCGTTTTTTTATTTTGTTTTGTTCATTTTCTCGGCAATTCTTCTTTTATTCTTCCGCTCATAAATCACTGCTACAATCTTCCCTCCTATCCACGAAAACGGGAAAAAAGTGAGAAAAATAGAGATCTTATAAAACGTAGGATGATACGGAAATACAATAACATCCAGCATGGCTATAAAAAGCATGATAAAGCCGATAAGAATAGCATATGCCACTTTAGCATACTTCACAATAAGCGCAGTAGCCACACCCCCTATCGTTGTTCCAAGCCCGGAAATAAACAGCAGAAACCCGAAAAATGCATTATCGCCTCTCATACTGTAAAGAAACCTTTGCCAGTGCTCAAAAGGAGCAAAAGCCTCGAAAGTGATCCATTGCGGAAAAACTCTTATCCCAAGAGTAATAATAAGCCCTGTTATAGCAAGGCCTACAAGAATCGCAAATGTATTTCTTATAAAATTCATTAATCCTGATGTGCAATCATAGAAATTTCAATATCAACGTTCTTAGGCAGGCATGAAACCTGTACAGTTTCACGGGCCGGGTAGCTGTCTGCATCAAGATATGAGGCATAAATATCATTCATTACTGCAAAATCATCCATACTTTTAAGGAAGATGGTAGCTTTCACTACATTTTTGAAGGTCATTCCTGCTTCAGTAAGAATAGCCTGAAGGTTTTTCATAACCTGGTGTGTTTCCTTCTCAATTCCCTCTACCAGTTTACCAGTTGCAGGATCTACAGGGATTTGCCCGGAGATGTATAAAACCCCGTTTGCCATATTAGCTTGTGAATAAGGCCCTATTGCTGCAGGTGCATTAACTGTGTTGATTATTTGTTTCATATACGGATATTTATTTTTTTCTGAGGTTCTATGCAATCACCGGCAGTGGTCACATTGGAATGTATTCTGGTGCAAATATAAAATTTATATTTACAATTGTCAATCTGATATTAGAAAGGTGCACCAGGCTGTGTGAAACTTCTGTCTTTATACTTCAGGGCATCACTTAAGATATTGGCTTTGATACCGATGAAGAAGTCATATACTTTATACTGCCCGAAAGGAACCCAGTTAAAATTGATTGTAAAACTTCTCTGATCTCTGGAAAACCCGATTCTTGTATAGGCAAGATCTTTCGTCACCAGGTCAAAATGCGTGCTTCCATTGATATTCCAGTATGGAGTAAGTTTGATGCTTCCGTCCAGACCTACGGAGGCAATCTTGGTCCCAAGAGCCGATAAGCCTTTTGAGTAAGCATAGTTGGCATTGATATTCAACGTCCATGCCTGATCGAAATGGGCATAATTATCATCATCAAAATAATAATTTTCATTTCTTACCTCTCCTTTCGCAGGATACTTTTTAGCATAATCTGTTTTCTCGCCGAAAATCTCGCTGCTTAAAGGATATGATAACTGCACGTTGAATCCCTGTACACTGAAATGTCCGAACTGTTCCGTTCTTACTCCCTGTGTTGCACCCGGAGCAAAAACTATCTTATAAGGATCCAGTGAAAGGCTGGTATTAACGTTTAATTTATTGTTAAAGAAAGAAGACTGCCCATTGATGCTGAATACAGACCACGGGTGATCTTTTGCTGCAAAATTATAGTTCCCTGAAAGATTAAGAGATTCAAAGATTTTTATCTTCTTCACACCGGTAGAATCACTTTTAGACTTCACCTTCATTTCAATATTGTTCCCGATATTAAATCCTAAAGCTCCTACCACACCGCTTGACGGACTTCCCACAATTCCTTTTTCAAAAATAGAATAAGGTGTCAAAGCTCCTTCCGCATTATAATAATTCTTATAATATCCGAACCCTGGACTTGAGAAATCCGGTGAATAGGTAAAGCTAAGGCTTGGCGTCATCATATGTCTTACCGCTTCTACAGCAGAACCTTTTTTGAATTTCAACATTCCGTAAAGGGTTGTCTGGAGGCTGGCAGATGAAGAAAAGGTAGAATATCCTGCTATATTCTTCTGGATTTCATCAACATCCACATTATTTACAGGATCATAATATTTCTTAAGAGTTTTTGTTGTTAAAGCATTATCAACTGTTGCACTTAAGCTGAATGTAAAATATTTGGCAATGGTTGTATTGGTTCCCAAAGCAATGTTATTTTTAAGCCCTGTCTGCATTTTATCCCACATTGCCTTTGTAAAAAGTTCATTCTCCTGTGTGGTTACAAAGTTGGTCAGGTTAAAGCCTGTATTCACGGTGATATTTTCAAGAAGCCCCTGTCTTACCCCTGTTTTGGATTTAAACAGATAAAACTGGTTAATCGCCACGTTCATCTGCGGAAGACGAAGGTCTGCAAGCCCGGTAGCAAAGTTCTGGGAATACGATGCTGTTCCTGTGATGGTAACAGGCAGTTTCAGGAATCTTTTGGTAACTGTTACCGCTGAACTCTGCTGGGTGTTCAGAACATTCTGGTTGAAAATGTAGTTGTTATTAAGCGGATTGTTATAAAATTTGGTACTTACAATATCCACGGAAGCACTGAAAGTCAGGAAAGGATTAGCCTTTGTGTCCTGTGTGTGAGTCCATGCAATTCTGTAGGTGCTGTTCTTGGTATAATCATCCAGACCTTTGATTCCTCTTACCATAGTTCCCACATCTGCTGTAAATGTTCCGGAATACCGGTATTTTTTCAGGTAATTCATCTGCGGTCTTAAGTTCCAGCTTCCTTTGGTATAAATATCGGCAAGTACTTTAAGGTCAAAATGTTCCCCTATCGGCTGATAATATCCTAATCCATTAAGGAAAAAACCTACATCTTCCCTTTCCCCGAAACTTGGAATCAGGATACCGGCTGCCCTCTTTTGTGAAAACGGAAGAATGGCAAACGGAAGAATAAGCGGAGTAGGCACTTTTTCTATATACATCTGGATAGGCCCTGTAACGATCTGCGATTTATCTTTATTCTTGATAAGCTTGATGTTGGATGCACGCATAAAGTAATCCGAAACGGTATCTTTTTTCTTGATATAATATTCGTCCGTAGTATAATCCGCATTTCTCATTGCGAAAACGGAATCGTTATATTTTTTTGTTTTCTGTGCGGTAATTACTCCTTCGCTTTCTTCTGTTCTTGCATTGAAAGCTATGGCCTGTTTTGTTTTTGTGTTGTAACTGAACTCATTGGTTTCATATTTTTTACCGGCCTGAGTTGTTATTACAGGTTCAATGATCTTGCCTAAAGAATCCAGTTTTCCGCGTGCGTAGATTAAATTTTTATTATCATCAATAGAGATATAATCTGCATCTATCTGCATATCCTGATACTTTACCTGGGCATTTTTATTCAGAAACGTCATCTTTTTGGGAACATCTCTTCGCTGATCATCCGCTTTTGTATGGAGAATATCATCTAAAGCTTCCTTTTTTACAACAATGGTATCCTTTTTGGAAATAGTATCATTAACCGCATTTTTAGGCAATTTTTCAGGTGTTTTCTGTGCTAAAAAATTGTTAAAAATTAGGATAATTAAAATTTGTAATATATTTTTGAGGACGGTTTTGGCCAATTTTATTCTATATAATTAAGGCTCAAAATTAGTATAATTTTTAAAACTGTAAGATGTACAAGCAAAAATTTAAAATAATTTTATCATTTCTCTTCATCCTTTCCAGCATTTTAATTTTTTCGCAAAAGAAATTTACAATCGTTTTGGATGCCGGTCATGGAGGAAGTGATCATGGAGCGAACAGGACTTATTCGGATATCGGAAGAGTTGCAGAAAAGGATGTTACGCTCGCCGTTACCCTGAAAGTAGGATCAATGCTGGAAAAAAACAGAGATTTCAAAGTAATATATACCCGTAAGTTTGACGAATACCCTTCTCTTTCAGACAGAACCAATCTGGCTAACAGAAGTAAAGCGGACCTTTTTGTCTCTATCCACTGTAATTCTTCGCAAAGACCTACAGCTTACGGAACTGAAACTTATGTACAGGGACCCAACCAGAATGATGAAAACCTGGAAGTAGCAAAAAGAGAAAATGATGTGATCTTTCTTGATGAAAAAGACAGACAGACTTTCGGATCTTATAATCCAAGTTCTCCGGAATCTCTTATTGCCCTGAAACTCCAGCAGAACAAATACCTGGAATCCAGCTTACTGCTTGGCGGACTGGTAGAAAACAATTTTGTAAATAAGGACAAAAGATTTTCAAGAGGTGTTTTCCAGAAAAACCTTCACGTATTGCGTATGAATGCAATGCCATCCGTACTGATAGAAACAGGATTCATCAACCACCCTGAAGAAAGTCACTATCTGGCCTCTGAAAAGGGACAGGACGAAATTGCAGAGAGTATTTATAATGCTATCATTGATTATAAAAAAGCAATTGACAGAAAAACAGGCGGAGGATCTGTTGCTATAAAAAGACCTGAGCCTGAAAAACCTGCGGAAACTCCTTTAAAAAATGATTTCAGAATTTTATTGCTGAGTTCTCCTACAAAATACAATGATGGAGATCCGGCTTTAAAAGGCTTAAACTATATTCTGCCTATTAAAGACAACGGCCAGTACAAATATTATTACGGGGTTACCAATATGGCTTCTGTAAGAGATATCAATCTTAAAACGGCTAAAGATGCAGGATTCAGAAATGCTTATGCAGTAGGATTCATGCCTAATCAGAAACTGCTGACTGGTTACTATACCATTGAGGTTTATACCGGCGATAAACTGAACGGCAACTCATTTATTCTTCAGACATTGAAAGATGTGGAAAGAAATAAAGAGAATGGCGTGTTCTATTACACCTATGGTAAAGTATTTACTCTGGAGGATGCTGTAAAGCTTCAAAAAGACCTTGAATCCAAAGGAATCAAGAATACTATTATCCAAAAAGTTTTCAAATAACGTAAAAAATAATTTTGAAGTTAAAAAGTTAATTATTACTTTTGCAACCTCAAAATTTGGCCTATTCGTCTAGTGGTTAGGACTCAAGATTTTCATTCTTGCAACAGGGGTTCGATTCCCCTATAGGCTACCAAATTTCATATCATGCCGGATTTAAAAATACAAGAAGCCAAACTTCTTTTTAAGAAAATCCACTCTAACCCAAAAAGTTACGATTTACAAATCAATGAAGACGGGATTACAGGCAGGGATGATAAAATAAGTTTCAGGCTTTACAGGACAGGAGAAAGGGTTGCTTTTGAAGTAACGATTGACGGACTTACCTTTACCAATACCACTGGAGAATGGAACAATGCGATGATTATGCTAAGCAGCACAATCAAGAAAATAGAACGAGAACAAGAGAATTTAAAAATAGAACAAGCAATAGATAAACTCAGAAAATACCTGTCAGAAGAAAATTGAAAAATTTCAGAAATAAATTTGGCAGATTAAAAAAAAGTTTATAGTTTTGCACTCACATTTGAACGATATGGCAAATCATAAATCAGCATTAAAGAGAATTAGACAAAACGAAGTTAGAAAAGTTCGTAACAGATATTATCACAAGACTGCAAGAACTGCTCTTAAAGTTTTGAGAAATGAAGAAAACAAAGCTGCTGCTACAGAGCAACTGCCAAAAGTTATCGCTTTATTGGATAAATTAGCTAAGAAAAATATTATCCACAAGAACAAAGCAGCTAACTTGAAAAGCAAATTAACAAAGCACGTTAATAAATTAGCGTAAAAGTATAGTTGGCCCGTTCGTCTATCGGTTAGGACCTCAGATTTTCATTCTGGTAAGAGGGGTTCGATTCCCCTACGGGCTACTAAATTTAATCATTACTAATTGGCGTGATTAAATAATAAGAGTTGTAAACTTATAAAAACAAAAAACTAACACACTATCTGATAGTGGAAGATAGAAGGCCCGTTCGTCTATCGGTTAGGACCTCAGATTTTCATTCTGGTAAGAGGGGTTCGATTCCCCTACGGGCTACTAAACAGGAAAAACGATTTAAATCGTTTTTCCTGTTTTTCTTTTAGGATAACTGATAAACCTATTTACAATTCCTTTCCTTACATTTGCATATCATCATATTTACCAAATCCCAACAAATATTTTGAACGGTTCGCAAAAATTAGCTGATGCCATTTCAAGGCACATTAAACTCACAAAAGAGGAACAAGTGCTGATGAACACTTTCTGGTCAGAAAAGACTCTGGAGAAAGGAGATTACCTATTGAGAAACGGGGAGATCTGCCGTACAGATAATTATATTGTTTCCGGAACCTTAAAAGCCTTCTGTATCAATGCTGATAACGGTAATGAAGAAATTCTTTATTTTGCAGTAGACAACTGGTGGGCAACAGATATGGACAGTTTTCGTAAACAGGAACCCTCCATATACAATATTCAGGCGCTGGAAAAAACAGACCTTTTGCAGATCAGTTTTCAGTCATTTCAAAAAATGCTGGAGCAGATTCCGTCTCTTGAGAGATATTTCCGCATCATTTTAGAAAGTTATCTTGGCGCGCTTCAAAAAAGAATTATCTACAACCATATTTATAACGCAGAACACCGTTACCTGGATTTTGTACAAAATTATCCGGAAATCACGGCTAAAATTCCACAATACCTCATTGCTTCCTATCTGGGAATTTCAGCAGAATTCCTGAGCAGAATCCGTAAGAAAAATAAAATCCATTGAACTAGGTCAATATCCTTCATTTTTTAAGTTCAGATCTTTGATTTATTAAATTTAAAGAAATGAACAACTTACTTATTATCAATGCAAGCATCAGAGATAAACGGTCATACAGCAGAAAATTAACACAACTATTTGTTGACAACTGGATGAGTAAATACCCTGATGATCATTTTACCTTCAGGGAAACAGGCATGGAAATCATTAAGCCTATTGATGAAAAATGGATTGCAGAAGCTTTTACAAAACCTGAAGACCGGAACGATGAAAACCGGGAAGCATTACAGCTTAGCAATGAACTGGTAAAAGAACTGAAGGAAAATAATATTTACGTAATTGGGACACCTATGTACAACTGGTCAATTCCCAGCGGATTAAAAGCCTATATAGATCAGATCATGAGGATTAATGAAACATGGAAATTCCGTTCCGGAAAACCTGATGGAGATTATGTCGGATTGCTTGAAAACAAAAAACTGTTCATTCTTTCAAGCAGAGGCGATACAGGTTATGGTGAAAACGGAAAAAACGGGCACATGAATTTCCAGACTACCTATCTGAAATTTATTTTCGGAATGATGGGCGTTAAAGATGTCACTATAATTTCACTGGATAACGAAGAATTTGGAGGAGAAATATTTGAACAATCCAAACAAGAAATTTTTCAGATCATCAGTACCATTAGTTAATTGGAACTAACACACAAAATACAGGAGAGATTAGGCCAGGGTTACGTAAGCCTTTTTGCTATTGCAGCTTTTATAGGGATTATAACTGCCTTTTTGCCGAACATTAAGGGACGAAAGAAATAAAACATAGAATTAATATCCCAAAACATTTACTAAGAAGTATTTTCGAATTGTAGAATATAACGCAGTCATTCACATTCAATAAAAAACAATATGATATTTTCTATGGTTAAACATTAATAACCTATAAAAAATCGGCGGCCCTTCGGGCCGCCGATCCATTGAAATAAAATAGACTGTGAAAACTATTTCTTGATCAATTTCTGTTGATATACTCCTTTATCAGTTACAGCCTTCAGAATATACATTCCGTTAGGAAGCGTACTTACATTAATCTGACTGTTGTTAAGCTGTGTATTTACCAACTTACCTGAAGCATCATAAACAGAAACATTTAAGATTTTCTCCTGAGTTTTAATGGTAAGAATATCTGTCACCGGATTCGGATAGATACTGAACTCAATTTTCTTCACTTCAGCAGTAGCTAAAGTAGAAGCAGTACTGTTTACGGTGAGTATTTTCTCAATTACTTTTCCGTTTGAATTAAAACTGATCCTGATATCGGCGGTTCCGGAAGCTAATGGAGTTAAAACAAGTTCATCATTAGCATTGATTACTGCAGAAACAGCTGCTGGATTTGAGTTTGATTTAACTGTTTTTACAATCGCAGAAGAAAGATTGTCTTCATCCGAAACAATGGTTTTCAGATCAATTGTTGATGTGGAATTCACATTAACCTGTGACGGGAAAGTATTACTTACTGCCGGTAGCGTATTGTCAGGGAATACTGCCAAAGCCGGGAACCAGTAATAATCATTAAGTATTTTCGTGTTTGTAATAGTTCCGCTGATATTTATAGTATGAATCCAGTTTTTCTGGTAATGAGCACCAAAACCACTTTCCGTAGTATTTAGGATCAGTTCATCGGATACGGGGTTTACACGAAGTCCGGCACCGTAAGGAATTTGTTTATAAGTTCCTGTTTGCCCAGGAATTGCTGCAAAATTTTCATTAAAGGTTTTTGTTGTTACGTCAAATTTCACAATCTGTGTTCCGGAGCTGAAACTGTTAATGGAATTGATCCAGTATAAAACATTCTGCTTACTGCTTGCTGAAAAGCTTCCGGCATTCCAGGCTCCCCATGAACCCAGGTATTTCGTTGTGGGAATATTATATGAAGTTGTAGCAAAAGTTGTCGGGTGAATATTCACCACTTTCTGATCCTGGATCGCCCAGATACTTCCGTCTTTTGCCTGAACAATAGAATGGAAAGCTCCGGGTATAGTATTAATCAGGGTATCATTAGCAGGATCTATAACCAGAATTCCGGCAGACTGCTTTACAGCAAACACATATTTGGAAGAACGGATCATGTTCCCGATCTGCCCTGCATACTGACCACCTCCGCCTGTTCCGGCAATCAGGTTTCCTACCTGTAAATTAGCGATATCAAATACAAATATCCCGTTAGAAGCTCCAATGTAGCCTTTATTTTCATTAACGCCTACAAAAGACCTTCCGTCACCACCGCCGATATTATTAAACCCGGCAATTTTCTGCATCGTTTGTGCATTTGCCACAACCAGTCTTCCACCCGGAGTATATTGAGTATCTCCCCCATCTGCAGCCTGCTTGGAGACAAAATAAAATTTATCACCATAGATCGTCCCGTATTGGGTTGTTGCTCCAAAGGCATGATTATTATTCGCATTGCTGTAAACACGGTAATTAACTTGTCCGTTATTGTCAATAAAGTTTACCGATCCGTTGGTATGCCCGAACCATTCTTCATTCACCATAAAATAACCATTCGTAAAATTGGTGGAAGCAACGTAAGAAGAAACCGGTGTCAATGTTGAAGAAACCGGAAAAGAATTCATTCCCGGGTTAAAATTCCATACATCCCATGAACCGTTCTGAAGCACACGGGAAGAAGCCCCCACTCCGGAATATCCGAAATCGGCATCTGTAGGATCTTTTACCCAATAAGACCAGTAGCTGTTATACCATCCCGACCCCCAATGATCTCCGGCATCTGCTGCGGTATAATCATCAAAATCATAAGCCGCTGTATTGACGATGCCACTTACAGGGTAAAGAGGATATGTAGTATTTCCGTTTTTGTAAAGCGCATTGGTATTCTGTCCGTTCAGGTCAAAGCCTAATCCTCCGATTGCTGTTCCGAACTGGGTTCCCGGATAAAGCAATGTAAAAAACCTGTGATCTGCCTGGGCAATCGCCTTCAGCATATCTTCTCCGGTTGCATTGCCATTCCATCTGAATCCCCACACAAGAGCATCAGGATTCTTACTGTCGTTCCACTGAACAACAAAAGCTGCTTCATTTGTTCCGCTTCCCACCCAATACTGGATATCAGAAAAACTGATATTGGTGGTTACGGCTGTATTCAGCTGATTGCTGCTGATTGTGCCCGGAATATCATTGCGGGGCACACCCTGTACTTTTATCTGTGCATTCGCAAAGAACGTAAACAGAAACAGTACGGTAAAAAGGTAAAACTTTTTCATTTTAAACTATTTATTAAATTTTGTAGTCTTTATTAATTAAAATGCAGATCATAGGCTCCCGCCACTTCGGTAGAAATTTCTCCCAACCAACCGGCCTCCTGATTGACTCCTGTATAAACCTTGATAAAATCGATACCCGGAAGTTTTACATATTTTCCGTTTTGATCTACTGCCCAGGAAATATCAATATTTGAGGCTTCATCATTGTTGGGTGCATTGTCTGCGTATCCATAATCATAGGATGTTCCCACCCAATAAGTCCCCGTTCCGCTCTGGTCGTAAAAATTATCCTTAAGTCTGGTTCCGGTCAGGCTGTAAGAAGCAGTCTGGAGCCATAGAGGATAATAGCTTTGTGCATGGAAGGTATTTTTAGTTTTAAATCCAGAATTCCCAAAATTGTCCTGCCATTTGATGTACTCCACATCAGTCTGCCAAAACTCACTTCCGGGAACGGGGGGCTTATTTTCATTGGGTTTGAAGTAGGTGATGTTATAATTTTTTGTAGTTGAATTTTTAAAGTATTCGCTGCCGGCAATTTCGTACCATTCGTCTTCATCCGGTTTGCCATTTTTATTCTTGTCGTAGCCAACCATGATAATTCCGGGTTCACATGATCCTGTTCTGGCTGTACTGGAATTATTTCCCCAGAATGCATTTCCCAGGATTTTGAAATCCCTTCCTTCAAGGTTTGGAATTGTATGGTCGAAACCAAAAGAAACATATCCCCCGAAACCTCCCAACGTAATCATGGTGGAATTTCCTCCAACCAATGACTCCTTTGCTTTTTGAAGCATATTCGCTTCAGTATTTCCGGTTACATACTCGGGAACTTCGTTGATGAACTGCCCGGCAGCGGGACGGAATTCGAAAACATTGGCGATGTATTTACTGTAAGGCGTTTGTTCTTTATTCACAATAATCTTTGACTGATAAGTCTTCACTGCTCCTTTCAGTTCTACCTTTAAGGTTAAAGGATATGTTTTTATATAAGCGCTTACAAAGTCCAGCTGAAGATGATCAGAAATGATGGAATCGTTAATGCTCCAGGTTAGCTGTCCTTCAATTTTGGGATTTATATTTAAAAGTTTTAATCTGTCAATTGTATAAGCTTCTTTAAGAACTTCCGCAGGAAATGTCACTTCTTCCGCTACTTCTTCAGTATCACTTTTACAGGCTGTTACTGCCAATACAATTGAAGAGAAAAGCACAGTTTTTATAATTTGAATCGTCTTTCTTTCCATTTTTTCTGATTATTTATATAAGAAGGTAAAATGAGCGGGGATATTTCCGCCTTCGGTTTTCCATTTGAATTTCCCGTTTTTATCGAAACAGTACACATATCCGGTAGTCACATAATTTCTGGCATCTGTAAGATAGATGTCTTCTGTATAAGGGTTTACAGCAATTCCGTAAGGGGCTTTTATTTCATCGGCATATTGTTGATCAATAATTTTAGTGGCAATGACCTGCTCGGTTTTTACATCAATAATCCCGAAGGTTTTTACGTAAGTATGTGTATTATAATTGAATTCATTTCCGTAGTAATACAACTTGTCATTCACGATGGTCATTCCGCTTACTGCGACATGGAAATCTTTTTTCACAGTTCCGGTAACCGCATCTACAAGAAACAGGCTTGACGGGATATTGTAATAATCTCCCCTTGAGCTCACATAAAGATCACCGTAATTATCTTTCTGCAAACGATGAAGATTGATAGCCACATCAATTTTCTTTGTCTGTGTAAAACTGTTGAGATCAATAACAGAAACAGTTCTGTCATAATTCGGGAACATATACCCCCCGGAATTCGCAACAAAAAGCTGATCGCCTATAATCTCCATTTCCTCAGGCTGGTACCCCACCACAACCTGTCTTTCTATGGCAAGAGAAGCCGTGTCGATTTCAACTACTTTTCCCGGTGGAGAATTTGGGTTCAGCTCAACGGGGCCTGCGTAACTGCTTACGTACACTTTTTTGCCTTTAAAAGACATATACCGGCAATTTTGAAGCTGTATCGTCTTGATGCGTTTTGCAGTTTTAGCGTCCAGTACCTCAATTTTATTGGAAACATTAACGACAACATACATTTTGCTTCCGTAAATCATGATGTCATTTCCCACGTCACCCAGCTCTTTTACCACATCCGGGTTGATCTCCGCATAAATGTTCCTGTGATAAGTTCCTGTAGCATAATCGAAATAGTCCAGTGTACATTTGTTGCTGCCCATATTTCCTTCGTTTAAAAGATAAAAACCTTTAATGGGAGTATCTTCACCTGTACTTACCTCATCTTTTTCAGACGGGACTACATAATCATCCGTCCGGCATGAGAACAGGAAGAAAATGGTAAAAGCCAGCAGGCAAAAGTTTAGTTTTTTCATAATGTAAAGCTTACAATGAGTTTAAAATTTCTTCCGGGCATAGGATAGTTCCTTACCACGTCATAATATTGATTGAGAACATTATTCACCTCAAAACTGGCTTTGAACTGATAAGAATGCCAGCTGAATTTCTTCTGAACAGATAAATCATGGGTATACCACGGCTGAAGATAATTAGCCCTGATATTATTGAGCTGTGCGTCATAGCGTTCTCCCGTGTACATAAAACTGTAGTTGAAGCTCCAGTCCTTATAATCTGCCATCATGGTAAAGGTCACGGCATGCCACGGCACATAAGGAATCTGATCGCCGTAATAATCCTCTTTTTTATCAGTATAATCTCCGGCACGCTGATAGGTGTAGCTTACAAGAGGTCTTAATTTGATCTTATTTAAATCAAATTCAGCCTGTATATTTACATCTGCCCCTATAATCCTTACATCACCCAGATTTGTCATCATCCACCTGAATAAATTGGTTGTAGGAACGGCTACGATCTTATTTTCTACTTCGTTATAATAACCATCCACTTTCGCATAAATTCCTTTAAAAAAATGATGGTCATAAAGTTTCTGATAAGTAAATCCTATATCATATTGGCTGGTATATTCAGGCTTCAGCATGGTATTTCCAATCATGGTATAATACAGGTCGTTGAAAGTCGGCATCCTGAAAATCCTTTTATAAAATGCTCTTACTGTAAAATTATTTGATTCAAAAGGCTGGTAACTGAGAAATGCAGAAGGTGTCCATTCCGTTTTATCAGGCGATTTTGCATTTTTTTCTACATTTTCATGAACAAAAGTTCCAAGAACGCTTCCAAGAAATTTGAATCTGTTCCACTGATAAGTTGTTGCAAAAGCCAGTAATGAAGTATACCGCGTTGGATATGAGAAATCCCTCAAACTCGCATCCAGATTATTATACTGAAGATCAAAGCTTGCGCTCACATCCCAGTTTTTGTTGATGGAGTAAATGTTTGATGAAGAAAAATAAAGTTCCCTCTGAACATAAGAATTATCTATAGGCAAAACGGTTGTAGCTACATTAACGGTATCCAGGAATCTGGAATAATCATAAGCAAATTTGGCTTTAACCTGAGTTTCAAATTTTGGAAACAGTTTTTTCCTGAAACCGGCCTGCACAAAATAGTTTTCATCCAGCATTTGCTGTCCTTTCGGGCCAAAGTCATTGTTTACAATGGCTGTAGGAATTCCCCGTTCCGAAATATACCCGTAACCGCGTACATTCCAGCTTCCGTCATTAATGGTCCCGTTAAAAGCAGCTTCAAAACGTTTGCCTCGGATATAAGAATCGTATCTTCTGGCAATAGTATCATTGGCAACAGATCCATCTGAATTCTTTTTTTCATATTTATACTTATACAAGCCGTCGCTCTGCACAAATTCCGAGCTGAAACTTGCTGAAACTTTATCTGAAATCTTCTGTTCTAAACGAAATGAAGGGTTGAATAAGCTAATGGAACCGAGCTTAAGTTTAACTATTAAATTGGTTTTCCGATCCTCTTTAAAAACCGGTACTTTAGGCTGAAGATAAATAGATCCTGAGGACCCGAAATCCTTTGCCGGCTGAAAAATTTCGCTTTTCTGACCGTTATACAATGAAACCGACTCAATATCATCCAGTGAGAATTTTCCAAGATCCACTACTCCATTCTGGGCATTCCCAAGCTGAATTCCATCGTAAAACACTCCCACATGCTGGCTTCCCATGCTTCTGATATTGACCGTTTTCAAACCGCCCATCCCGCCGTAATCTTTGATCTGTACTCCGGAAAAATACCGTAAAGCATCGGCAACAGACTGGCTGTTCAGTCTTTCGAGCTGTTCCCCGGAAAGAACCTGAGCAGGAAGAATTTCTTTAAAGTCTTTTTTGTAAATCCGGACCGGAAGAATGGTTTTCTCCCGGATGGTATCTCTGGATTGAGAGAATATAAGTTGTGAGGTTATCACAAACAATATGACAACTCCTTTTTGAAACCGTGAAACAGTAAGTTTTCCGACCATTAGCTCATTTGGAATAATGATGCCTGCTAATGGATATAGGTATAAGGTAGCAACAACAAAGCACAGCTGATACTGCACAAAGTTATTGTTGTCCTAAGCTTTATTCCACGAAAGCATCAAACGTTCATCCTCCGGCAGGTCTTCTGACTTACTCCGTTTTTGAAATCCTTCCCATTAAAAAACAGTGGATATAATCTTCAAAAACTTTGATGTGGAGCTTACAGCAGCGGGTCTGTTCCGGATTTTCACCGGATTCCCTTTTAAGTGCTTTTTACAGCGCACCAGATTGTGGCAAAGATAGAAAATTATTGACAGATGCAATACACGGCATAATAAATTAATTCTCAATACTATGAAAAGAGCAGATTTGTTGAGTGATATACTAAAACTGGTGGCTTCGAGAACCTCGGCCACCAGTTTTTAGAAATTATAATTAAGAGTACAATATTTCTATTAATAATGAACATTGAATAACCCATATTTGGTGGCTGAGGCTCTCGAAGCCACCACTCCTGTCAGATTCCAAAATTGATAAAAATACTGAACCGGGATTTCGCTTCAATATCTCCTCCTGCAAGATTGGAATAAGTGGGTAACATTACTTCCCCACCCAAACTGAATTTTTTATAAGAAGCCTCAAAACCAAACTTTCCATACAAAGCGCTTCCGGCTGTGTTGGGTAATACTTCATCAAACTGTTTATTCTTATCATAAACTTCACCCTGAAGTCCGGCTTTGGCAGAAAAAATTGTTTTTTCGTTTCCTGCGACCTGATAAAATCCTGTCATTGCGTAATTCCATTGATTTCCGAAGCGGTAATGTTTCTTGTTCTCTGTTTTCACGGTATAATCTGTATTAATCAGAACTGCCAGTTTATTTTTCTGAAATTTATAATTCAATGCAGCCTGATAGTCCCAGCTTCCCGTTCCCAGCTGAAAACTTGGATTGACACCTGAGATTCCTTTTTCATCAAATTTACCTAAGGGAATTTTTACCCCAAAACCGCCATTGAGCTGATGAAAATTATCTTCGGAACTGATTAACCTGTATATTCCCATGAGATTCATATCTCCGATACCGTTAATATTGATATCCCCCCGCATTGTTTTCTTCTCATGAAAATGGAAAGGCAGGCTGGCGTAAATACTGAGCTTCTTTGTCAAAGGAATTTTACCCCAAACCTGAAGCGTATTGAAATACTGGTCCTGTGTGAGATTTTTTACAAAAAGGTTTTCTTTGGCCTTATAATGCTGGGCAAAATACTTTACACCAATAAACTGGGGATTCAATAAAGATTCAAAACCTGAAGAGCCGTTTCCGGCTGCACAGCCACATGCGTCACAATCATCCAGCATTCTGCTGATTTCATTTCCAATATAAAGGCTGTCATTCATTATTTTAGCCTGATATGTCAATGATAAAGTCAGGCTGAGTATAAAAATTATTCTGTTCATGATTATTTTCATTCTGCAAATTTTGGATTGGAAATAAAATTTTTATCAGACAGGGTTTTCAGGAATACAATGATCAACTGCTTTTCCTGACCGTTCATTGCAATACCGACATGACCGTTCTGTTTCAGCTGCGGATCAAGGTTGGGATTATCTTCCACACTATCTGAATAGAAATTAAGAACTGCTTCCAATGTATAAAATCTGCCGTCATGCATATAAGGTGCGGTATATTCTACATTTCTGAGACTTGGCACACGGAATTTCATCCAGTCTTTCTGGTCCAGGGTTACGCGGTAACGGCCCGCATCTTTGAACTGTTCATTATAATACATTCCTGAATTCCTGAAGCTTTCATCGGTAAATAATTCCCCGCTGTGACATGAAGCACATTTCTGCTGAAAAAGAGCCATTCCCTGAGATTCTTCAGAAGAGAAAATTTCTTTTCCCTGTTTCATTCTGTCATATTTTGAATCTGCAGAGATCATGCTTGCCATAAATTGTGACAATGCTTTTAATATTCTCTCTCCGGTCACATTTTCATCGCCATAAGCTGCCATGAAGAGTTTTTTATATTTCTGGTCGTCTTTTAGTTTGGAAATGACATCAGGCATTGAACTGTCCATTTCATTGGCATCTGTAATGGGAATGATGGGCTGCTCGTTCAGGTTATGAATTACCCCGTCCCACATATATCTTTTCAGAAAAGCCATATTCTGAACAGGTGGTGCATTTCTGGTTCCGATTCTGTCATCAACTCCATGACTTACATTATGGCCGTGATGGGTAAAAGCATTTTCCTGAATATGACAAAACCCGCATGAAATGGTATTATTTCTCGATAGTCTTCCTTCATAAAATAATTTTCTGCCCAACTCCACTCCGTTTTTGGTAATGGGATTTCCGGATGCATCAAAAGTCATTTCAGGGAAATAAGACGGAAACTGCAACGGATAAGATTCATCTTTTTCAAGTGGCTGGATCACCTCATCAGAACAGGATATGCAACCTGAAAAAACAATGATAACCAATATTATCTTTAATACAATCTTAATCATTGTGTACATGATCTACTTTAAACATTGCTGTAAGGTTATCTGTAACGTCTACCAGATGCTGACTTGATCCCATCATCATATTATTGGCTGTATCTAAGGTAAGAGACTTACTTCCGCTCAGAAACTGATTGAGATCTGAAAGGATATGTACGGAAGGTTTTATCTGCGATGTTACTCTGGCAGTAGTGGGAAGATTCAACGTAATTTCCCGGTAAAGGTCGGGAGTATTATTAGCGGTTACATTTCCCATATTTCCTGTGTGATTCATGAATTCCATATCTGCTGCAGTTGCTCCGTATTTTCCTTCCAGTTTTACGAAAATATAACCTGCTGACCAGGACCAGGACATCCCTTTCTGCTTGGCTTTGTTCCAGAATTCTGCCTGACCGTCCTGCCCCAGCAGATAAGCTTTCTGACTGATCCCCAAACCGAATTTTATTTTTGGCACCTACATACAATTTGACACCAACATTTAAAAATATTATCTATTCCACATAGGTAGTATTTTTTATTATTTTTCACTATTTTTGGAAGAAATCTTAACTTTTAATTATGGATGATTTATCAGATGATTTCATGAAATTTCATGATGAAATTATATGTGAAAATGCACAACTTAAAGCTAAAATAGAAGCCTTAGAAAATTTAGTAAAATCTTCAATATTTCTATTGTTTGATACCTCAAATTACAACCAATTAATGAAAGAATATGTATTAAAACAAGCAAGTGATTTTGATAGTATTTCACGGCGTAAGCAAGTTTATGACTCTCGATTTAGTACAGACATAAAACGTGAATATCAGTTTAATCTTAACCAATTACTTGAAGAACTAAAATAATTTAGATTTAATATACTGTTCTTAATATTTAAAATTAACTCAAAAACTTAAATTTTGAATATCTGTATATAACTATATAAAATATTCAAAATGGAAAATAACGAAAGGCTTATAACAGCATGTATAAAAGACGAAAATGATAATCTTACAGCAAAATCTTGTTTCTTTAATACTATTGATGAATTAACCAAAGAAATTGATGACCACATCAATGAACTAAAGTTACAAAATACAGAAATCTACATCGATGATTATAATGAGATTTTTTCTGAAGATGAGAAAAAGATTTTAGCTGATAAAGGTTATCATCTTGATACATTGTAATTGATTATGAAAATCAACATATTATTACCAAATAGTCTTCATATAGAAGGCTATTTTTATTTTGTTACCAATTTATTGTAAGTCAAATTGCGTCCTTTGATGTTTGAAATCAAATGCATAAATCTTTCATTTGGGCTCATTTTTCTTGTGTTATATCTTAGAACAAATTCATGAAGATATGCTTGTATATGGTTTCTTGAAATAACTCTATAAACACCAAAAATAGCTCGTTTAATATTACTCCAAATATTTTCTATTGTATTTGTATGAGTTGTTCCATTCACGTATTCTTTCTTTTTATGGTTTACTCTTAAATGATTAATATACTTAGGCAAACCATCATACCCTGGCCATTCGTCAGAATGAACAGTACTGGTCATTTCAGCAATTTTTAAAATCCAAGGTTCTAATTCTTCACGTTTTGTAGATCCCACAACCATAATGACAGCTTTACCACCTCGTTGTACCAATCCAAAAACAGGAACTTTATCGATTAAACTTCTTCCTTGCGATTTTTTAACCTTTTTATTAGCGTGTCGATTTTTATTTTTCCCACCTATAAATGTTTCATCAACTTCAATATCTCCTGACAATAAAGTAAAATTCTCAAACTTACAAAACTCTCTTAATTTGTGTAATAGCAACCATGTAGTCTTTTGTGTCAAGCCTGAATCTCTATGTAATTGCATTGACGATAAACTACCTTTATGACTTGTAAAAAACCATATTGCTATTATCCAATCCTGAAACTTTATATTTGAGTTCTTAAATAATGGGATATGTCTTATAGTGAAATACTTCCCTGTGTTTTTACACTTGTATTTATGCTTACATTTATAAACTTTTGATGTCTTGTCAAATGGCGAAACGGGCTCTCCATTCCAAAAAATTTGTTCTAAAAAATCTATACATTTTTGTTCAGTATTGAATGTGTTTATCAATTCCCTAATAGATTTAAACTTCAATTGATTTAAAATATCCATATGTTCTCATTTGAACATATAGTCCGGAAAATGGGGATTTTATAAGATGTTTCATGGAATGTAACGCTAAAGTTTTGCTAAATAAAAACAAGATTATTCATCTTCAGAAAAACTCTTTATATTTGTTTAAAATTATGGATATAACATATCTATAAAACATTTTTCGAACACATTAAGAAGGTGTAAACTTATTGTCTCTAACGAATCTGGTAAATTATTTAGGACGATAATAAGTAAACTGACCTACGCTATACTTTTATGGCGTGGGCTGTTGCTTATTCGTCCATGGCTTACCAGAGCCCGTTAGAGAATTAGTTAGCAGTCCCACGCTTTCTTTTTTATCTAATAACAATTCTTCTTCGGGACTCGGAAGAAATTAAAAATCACATTTATGATTTATTGCATTATGGATTTCCGTAAGGAAATTAACCCTTTACAAAATAGTTTTGTAAAGTTTAAACTATTAGAAAACCTATTTTAAACCATGAAAAAAATCCTACTATCAGTAGCTATAATGGCTACAAATTTTGCATTTAGTCAAATCACACTTGAAACAACTTACACATCAGAGAATCTACAAGTTTATACAAATGCAACTGAAACAAATTATTATTCTGTTGGTCAGAATCTTACAACAGTTAAGATTTACAATGCTAATCACACATTGAAAAAACAATTTTCACCAACTATTCCAACAGGGTATTCAATGAATATAAGTTCTTATAACAATTTCATTCTATCTAAAAACATTTTTAATACAGATAATCTTTTAGAAATTGTTGTTGTTTTTAGTAAGTATGATAATGGTCTTATAAACAAAATTGTAATCTTTAATGAAGACGGACAAATAGTTAAAGACTTTGGAGAAAATTATAGATTTGATGATGAATTTGATTTCTATGTTTATCATGACAATACAACCAATACTAATAAATTAAGGCTATACAAAGTCACAATAAACTCTACTGAAATCTATAATCTTTCGACGACTTCACTTGCAGCAAAAGAAGTCCAATCTCAAAATAAACTATCTGCATTTCCAATTCCTACAAACAAAATATTGAACATTATAAACCCAGATAATGGAGCTAATAAGGTTCAAATATATGATACATCAGGAAAGTTGGTTATGAATAAAGTTTTCAGTTCTAATGAGGACAAAATAGCTATTGATGTTGAAACTCTTACAAAAGGAATTTATATCTATAAAATTGGAGAGTTGAGTTCCAAGTTTATTAAGAATTAAAATTGACTTCAAATAATAATCCCACTGACAAAAAGTGGGATTTTATTATGGTTTTCCGTAATAAATCTGGTATTTTTCTTTGTAATTTTGTGAAAATTAAAATATTATGAAAAAAATCTCAACCTTTCTAATTCGTATTGAACTATATAATTCTGAAGATGCTGATTACGATGATCTTCATGACGTTATGTTTGAAAACAAATTTTCAAAAAAACTTATTGTTAATGAAATTTTATATCAGTTACCAAGGGGGCAATATTGCTCATTTGATGAAATTAAGGATGACGAAGGAAACTTAATTGATAATGAAGACGAAGTAGGTACAATAGTTATAAATTCAATTCAAACAGTTTGGGAAGATTTTGGTCTGACAATAGCAAAAGTTGATGGTATAGTGAAAGCGTATAATCTTAAAACTATAGAATAACGTATTTTTCAGAAGTTAATAAAACCTGTTCTATATTTTTCTACATCATGTTTATAATCTACGAAAATATCACAATTAGGTTTTTCAATGGCTACTACAATATAATTTAAGGGTCTATCTGGTTTTATTTCATTTGGTATTGTGTAAAATCCACGTCTTTTAAATTCTTGAAATAATTCTTCATTAGTAATTTTTTCGATGTTTTTGTTTTCTGTATTTTCCATTTGGGATTAATTTTAAGTTATATTATTCAAAAAGAGGACACAAAGTCCTCTTTTTCTTTATATAAAATCCGTAAATAAGAATCACTATAAGATAGTTCTATTAATAGATTTTAAAGTTGGTGTCAAATTGTATATAGATACCTTATTTTTTTATAATTATTCTTCGGAATTCCGTTCAGGTCAATATAAATAATTCCGGCTACGGCATCTGCCTGATCTATGATAAAAGCTCCTTTATCAGGGTTATTTTCATTGTATTTGAATTCATTTCCGTTTTCATCAATTAATGCGATATTACTGATGACATATTTCAGGGTTGAGAATGTATGTTTTTGCCCGGCAACAGATGTCTGTACTGTTTGATTTAATACGATATCACCCAGGTTACTGAATCCGTTTTCAAATTTGAGTTGTAAACTTCCTGATGTGGTATCCTGTGGATCATCGTTATCAGTGTTCCGGCAAGATGATAAGGTGAATAAAGTAATGGCAATACATAATAATGATAAAAATTTGTAGATTTTCATTTTGATTTTTTAAGTTGAATTTTTGAAATAGAAATGCTTTTGAATGAGTGAACATTCATTTTTTTAAACCACAAAAGACACAAAAGTTTTTGGACACTTCAGCTATTCAAAGTGTATGTGAAAAACCAAATAGAAGAACACTTAAGTTTTTTTGATAATCTGTGATTATCTATGTAAGACTATATTTTCAAAAATTATTTAAAAATACAGCTGAACAAAGTGTTAAAACTCTTGTGGCTTGTGATGATTAAAATTGAGCTTAAAAAACCGGCGGTTTGAAAATTTGTTTCAGAAACAGAAAAGAATAGGCTGTTTCGTAGAGAAAACTGAAGTTTAAAGAAAGAAACTTCTCTGCTTTTTGGATTGTAGTAATTTCAGGAAGTGTGCAGATATCCAGGATTTTTTGTCCTGAATTCTTAGTTTTATTCAAAGGCGAGGAATCTGAATCGTTCGTCTTCGAGAGTTCTTTGCTCAAATAGCATTTTCCGTTGCAATGAAGCTCCGGCTTGCTCTTATTGATACAAAGAACTGTGGAAATATAGTCATAATTTACAGCATACTCCATCAATGGGATCAGTGGTCTGAACGCCATGTAAAAAGTGAGGAATATGCTGCAAACTAAGTTCATTTTTTATTTTTTGCTTACTGCTTCATCGTATCTTCTGCTTACTTCTTTCCAGTTCAGCACGTTCCAGATGGCGGCAAGATAATCTGCTCTTTTATTTTGATATTTCAGATAATAGGCATGTTCCCAGACATCAATCCCTAAAATTGGAGTTCCTTTTTCCTCTACTACATCCATTAAAGGGTTATCCTGATTTGGTGTTGAAGAAACAAACAGTTTTCCATTCTTATCTACAGAAAGCCATGCCCATCCGGAACCGAAACGTTCTGCCCCTGCTTTGCCTATTTTCTCTTTGAATGCATCCATGCTTCCGAAGGTTTCATTGATGGCTTTTGTCAGTTTTTCAGAAGGCTGTGTATTTTTTACAGGAGTAAGCACTGTCCAGAAAAGCTCATGGTTATAGTGTCCTCCGGCATTATTTCTTACTGCCGGGCTAAGTTTGGAAACTCCTGAAAGGATCTGAAAAAGGGTCTGCTTTTCCTGAGGTGTTCCCGCAATGGCTTTATTCAAATTGGCTACATACGCTGCAGCATGTTTTGAATAGTGAATTTCCATAGTCTGGGCATCTACTGAACCTTCCAATGCGTTGTAGGCATACGGAAGCGGTGTCTGCTTGAACTGCCCAAAAGCGAATTGTGCAGCAAATACGGCACTTAAAGCTGCTATTTTCAAAATCTTCATAATGTTTTGTTTTATGGTTTAACAATATTTTTTATTTAAAGAAAGGGAGGTGGAGGATGGAAGAGGGAAGTTATTTCAGTCTGAAAACTACTCTATTCAATTAAAACTGATGAGAACCATTGAAACTTACCTTATCAATAACTCCCATCTTCTGCCTTCCATCTTCCATCCTTCTTTATTTCAATAATTTCTTAATATCCTCAATCAATATTTCCCGGTCCGGATGATATTTCCCGTTGAGTTTTGGTGTTCTCCCTTCCGGATCTTCATAATTCAGACCTGAATAATAAAGGATCGGCATATTGTCTTTATTATACCTGCAACGGATGTTTCCTTCTTTATCTACAAGGGCAATCATACCGCTGTGGTTAAGACTTTCACTCTCATCTTCCTTATCTCCTACATAAATATTGAACTGGTCCGCCAGCTTTCCGATATAATCTCTGTCTCCGGTAAGAAAATGCCAGTCCTGGGATTTTGCTCCTACACTTCTGGCATGTTGTTTCAATACTTCCGGTGTATCATTTTCCGGATCTATGCTTATGGAAATAATTCCAAAATCGGGGCTGTTTACCTCATCTTCAATAAACCTCATATTGCGGTTCATCACAGGGCAGATAGTGGGGCATCTGCTGAAAAAAAACTCTACGAGATATACTCTTCCCAGCATATCTTTATTGGTAATTTTCCTGTTATTCTGATCTGTAAGTTCAAAACCGGGAACTTTCATTACGGTATACAGATTCTTTTTAAAATACCCCATGCCCACACCTATTCCCAGAAAAAGCAGTGCAAAGATCACAATCGGAATGATTATTTTTCTTTTCGTTCCGGTATCAGCTTTTTTATTTCTGGACATACTTCTCAGGACTTTTTTTGAATTCGTCTTTACAATAGGTACTGCAAAAACCGTACGTTTTATTTTTGTATACTACGGTATCCTTCATATCGTCTTCTGTTTTCATATGGCAGATCGGGTCTTCTGCGTTGGCAAATTTTACTTTTTTTGCTATTGATTTTGAAGATGAAGTACTTTTTTTATGCTTTACTTTAGGCGTTTCCTGAGCACACGCAAATAACGAAACTGACAAAAATGCAGTTAAAATAATTTTTGATTTCATTTTAATTTTAAATTGAAATTAATAGTGGTATTGGATAAAATTGGCTGATTCTTAAACTAAACTTAATATAAACCTTTCTATTGTTGAGTACAGTAGATTTTATCCCAAAAATATTTATTGGCAATGAATATTTACAGAAAAATTCAAATCAACTAAATGCTTAGTTTAAATTAAAAATTATGATAAAGGAGGATGGAAAATCCGTGAAAAATAATCAGAAGAGTGATCTATGACATCCCTTGAATTCACAGACTGTGATTCCAAGTCGTAAGACTTATGAGCTGAAAATGACAGTGTTTCATGGGTAACAAAAACATCCAGTACAGAAATTTTCATAACCTGGGAATTACTGGATTGCTTTTCAGTTTTTGCAAGTTCTTTGCTAACGTAGCATTTCCCTTTACAAGTTGATTGCGGAATGTTTCTGTTCTCACAGAGATTTTTTACAATATAATCATAGTTCACAGCATAGTTTACCAATGGCAAAACAGGGCGTAATGCGATGGTAAAAATGATGAATATGGAAATAAAAAATCTCAATGATCAGTTCTGTTTTACAAATATACTACTCAAATTGGGTTTATGCTTTATTTATGATGAATGTCATTGTTATTTTTTGATGGCAAGGTGATGAGCCGAAGCTGACGGAAAAGCAAATCTCCGCTACAGTTGTAACGGAGATTTTTTTATCTCGCTGATTTTGCAGATTAAGCAGATTTTTGATTTTGTTTAAATTCGTATGTTTTATTTTTCACTTACGATGTGCGGACTCTTAACTAAAACTTCATTCTTTGAATTCTTACTGCATTTAAGATGGCCAGTAAAGCAACTCCTACATCTGCAAATACAGCTTCCCACATGGTTGCCAAACCTCCGGCTCCAAGTGCCAACACAACAGCTTTTACAGCAAAGGCCAGGATAATATTCTGCCAGACTATCTTTTTGGTCTGCTTCCCAATATTGATCGCCATTGGAATTTTACCCGGTTTATCATCCTGAATAACCACATCGGCGGTTTCAATGGTGGCATCGCTTCCAAGTCCGCCCATAGCAATTCCTACGTCACTTAAGGCAACTACCGGAGCATCATTTACGCCATCTCCCACAAAAGCTACGGTCTGATTTTTTGCTTTGATCTCTTTTACCTTATTCACTTTATCTTCCGGTAAAAGATCCCCAAAAGCACTGTCGATACCGAGCTGCTCAGCAACATATTGTACAACAGTGCTTTTATCACCGCTTAGCATGGTTGCTTTTACCCCCATTCTGTGCAGGCTGTCAACGGTTTCCTTTGCATCACTTTTTATACTGTCTGCAATGGTAATGTAGCCCGCAAATTTTTTATCGTAGGCTATAGCAATAAGTGTATATACAATGTTAGTATGATTGATATCGTAGCTGATATTGAATTTATCCATCAGCTTAAAATTTCCTACAAGCAGCTCTTTCCCATTCACCATTGCTTTTAATCCATGCCCTGCAATTTCTTCTACATTTTCCAATGGAATGGAATAATCAATTTCACCTGCATAATTATGTATTGCTGTGGCTACAGGATGTGTGCTTTTGCTTTCGAGTGCATTGACAAGCTTTAAGATTTCTTCTTTATTGAATTCAGGTTTAATATTCACTTCCTGTACTTTGAATACACCTTCTGTCATGGTCCCTGTTTTATCCATCACTACATTCTGAATCTCAGCAATACTGTCTAAAAAGTTACTTCCTTTAAAAAGTATTCCATTTCTGCTTGCTGCTCCAATTCCGCCAAAATATCCTAACGGGATGGAGATTACCAATGCACAAGGGCAAGATATCACAAGGAAAACCAATGCTCTGTAAAGCCAGTCCCTGAATATGTAATCATTCACAAAGAAATAAGGAAGGAGGCAGATTCCTATGGCAAGAAAAACAACAATGGGTGTATATACTTTGGCGAATTTCCTAATGAATAATTCAGTCGGGGCTTTCTGTGCGGTGGCATTTTGCACCAGTTCGAGAATTTTACTGAGTTTACTGTCTTCGTAAGCTGTATTTACTTTCACAAGGGCAATACTGTTCATATTGATCATTCCTGCCAATACTGCTTCGCCTCTCGTTTTAGTATCCGGTTTGCTTTCTCCGGTGAGTGCAGCTGTATTGAATGATGCTGATTCTGTCATCAGTTCACCATCCAACGCCAGTTTTTCGCCCGGTTTCAGCTGAATGATGTCTCCTATTTTGGTTTCTTTTGCTTTAATGGTCTTAGGCTGACTGGCTTCAATAATCGTTACCTCATCAGGACGCTGATCCAGCAAAGCTTTGATATTTCCTTTTGCTCTTGAAACAGCCATTCCCTGAAATACTTCACCTACCGAGTAGAAAAGCATTACGGCGACTCCTTCCGGATATTCTCCAATTGCAAATGCACCTACTGTCGCAATTCCCATCAGGAAAAATTCGGAGAAGACATCTCCCTGGACGATGCTTTCATAAGCTTCTTTCAAAACAGGAAGGCCTACAGGAATATAGGCAGCAAGGTACCACACCAGGCGTACCCAACCGGTGAACCATTCTGGCTTTATATAATTATCCAGGGCTATTCCTATAAGCAAAAGCACGAAAGAGATAATGGCAGGAAGAAACATCTGGAAAGTCGTTTTGCCTGTATCGTGAGAGTGGTCGTGTCCGTCGCCTTCGGAATGATCATGTTTATGCTGTTCTTTTTTTGGTTTTGTACTGCAACATTCTTCCATAAGTACTATTTTGATGTAAAATTAGGTGTATACGAAATGCAATACTATTGCAAACTTTCAAGACAGTTTTCACAGATTCCTTTGGCAAAAAATCTTATTTCATCGATCCGGAAACTGGTCTGAACATTTTGCGGAAAGGAAATATCTTCCCTGCAGGTGGTCTGTTTGCATATTTTGCAGTAAAAATGGAGGTGCCAGTCTTTGTGTGTCTTTTCATTGCAATCGTCATCACACAGCTTATATTTTGTTGTGGTATTTTCCTGTATGCTGTGAACGATTCCTTTTTCTTCAAAGGTTTTCAATGTCCTGTAAATTGTGGTCCTGTCCGCATTGTCAAAATGACTTTCAACTTCTGAAAGGGACAATGCAGCTTCCTGGGTACTCAAAAAATCATACACCAGAATTCTCATGCTGGTGGGTTTGGTATTTTTGTCGATGAGCTTATTTTCTATATCTTTTTTCATTTCTAATTTTTTTAAGATGTACTTTCTATTCTCTGATCTGAAAATTGGTATGGCTGCTCCTGAAATTCTACCGTAAACACCTCTAATTTAGGCATAAAAACAGTATTTTTCCCGGATTGTCCTTATAAATCAATTATCATTTCCTTGATTTAATGCTCATGCCCGCCGGAATTGGAAAGCTTTGCATTAACGAAAAAGGCTCCTTTCACTACGATACGTGCATCAGCCGGAATTTCCTGTACGGGTGTAATTGCCGTGTAGCCCATATCCGAAGTTCCTTTTATCACTTCTATCTTTTCAAAATTTAAAGTTCTTTTCTGTTGGGCCGGTTCTTCTTTTTCGTTTTTGTGGTTATCTGCGGATTCTTCTTCATGGTCTTCTACTTTTTTATCTGTGCGGATAAAAATATAATATTTACCGTCTGCTTCTACGATGGCTTCGTTAGGAACGGCAGGAGTTGTATTTTTATCCAGACTTACGATTCCGGTAATATTCATCCCATCAATGAGGCCTGCTTTGTTTCCTGTCACGGTTCCATGAACGGAAACGGTTTTGCTTTCGTTTTCAAAAGAAGACCCTACGCTATAAACCTCTGCATCGTATTCAGTTTCGGGATTGTTGGTCAGCTTGAAATGAACAATCTGTCCTACTTTCATTTTAGGAAGGTCTTTTTCAAAAACCTGCAGATCAAGATGGATAGAATTGTTGTCAATGATCTCTGCAACGGGTGATGAAACATCTACATAACTTCCGATCTGTGCCGAAATACTGCTGACCGTTCCGCTGATCGGCGCGGTAATAACCAATCCGGATCTCATATTGGAATTATTTACTTTTCCGGGACTTATCCCCATCATCTGTAATTGTCTTAGCAATGAAGCTCTCCTTGTTCTCAATGTTTTAAGTTCGGCATCGGAGCTCTGAAGGTTTTTCTTTGCTCCTGCATCATTGTCGAAAAGCTCTTTCTGCCTTCTGTATTCCTGTTCTGCATAGGTAATCCTGCTGTTCGTGGTCAAATAGTCTTCCTGTAATTGGATAAATTCAGGATTCGCAATGGTGGCAATCACCTGTCCTTTTCTGACGATACTTCCTACCTGTACATTGAGGGTTTTAATGACCCCGCCATACAGGGATGTTATGGTTGCTTTATTATTATTCGGAACTCTGAGAAGGCCATTTGCTTTGATGGTGGAAGTAAGTTCCTTCATTTCTACAGGGCCTAAGGATATTCCGACGGACTTTATCTGTTCTTCCGTTAATGAAACGATGGCTTGGGTAGTTTCTTCATGATCTGTTTCGCTCTTTTCTGTTTTTGTTTCAGCTTTTTCTGCCTGGATTTCTTTTTTTCCACAACTTAGCAGTAAAAATGCTGTGACGGTCAGATATATGATATTGTGCTTTATTTTCATGTTTATTTATTGATGATTGAATTAATGGTAACTACAGATTGATTGACCTGCTGGATAGATTCCAGATATTTTAACTGAATATTGGTGGCAGTCTGCAAGGCAAAAAGATATTCTACGTAAGAAATCTCTCCCGTTTTATAACCCAACTGTGCTGCTTTTACAATTTTCTCTGCATTCGGAATGGCCTGACTTACATAATATTCATACTGCTGGATATCCTGCTGATACTGTCCAAAAGCATTTCCGAGCTGTGCCGAAAGTTGTTTCTGCTGCATTTCTGCATTGGCTTCGGCGGCCTGTTTTTCATATTCCAAAGCCTGCATTCTTGCTTTTGTGGCTCCAAAAGTCAAAGGAATGGCAACACCTACCGAAAAAGAATTGAAACGGTCTCCTGCGTTATAGAATTTCTCCTGTCCGTTTTTGGTATGAAAGCCTATCAGCGACTGGCTCGTCAGCCCAAGACTGAATTCCGGAAGCCCCTGTGATTTTTCAACATTTTTATTCTTTTCTGCAATCTCCATTTCCTGATAGAAAGCCTTGACTGTAGGGTTATTGGCTATGGATGAACTGTCAAGAATATTTTCTGTTCTCAAAGGTTCATAATCGTTTTTAAACGGAACTTCGAAATCTTCCGAGGTGTTCAGTAATGTTTTTAAATTTTTATAGGCATTGTTTAAATACACTTCATTCTGTTTCAACAACAGGCTGATTTCGCCTTTCTGTGTTTCAGCTGTATTAATTTCAATCTTCTTTATATCACCAGCATTAAATCTTACCGTTGCGATCCTGATAAAATCCTGGTACAAGCTGTCAAGATTTTTCAGTTTGAATTTATTGTACTGAAGGTATTCTATCTGGTAATAATACGTCCGTACCTGCTTTGTCAATTCATTGGCTGAAATTTCTTTATTGATCTGTCTGCTCCTGATATTTTCAGTAATCAGTTCTCTTCTGGCTTTGAATAATGTAGGAAAAGGAATGCTCTGTGAAATGGCAAACGACTGATCGAATTTCGGACTGTTGTATTGTCCCAGCTGTGCTTCAAAGTTTAACTTGGGAAGTTCTTTTGCTGTTCCTCTCAAAGCTTCCGCAGATTTTATATTCAGCTCTTTTGATTTTAAAACCAGATTATTTTCTGCTGCCATTTCTACTGCCTCGTCTGCGGAAATCTGTCTCGTCTGAGCCTTGAAAGTTTGCCCGAACATCAGAAATCCAAGAACAATAATTGTTGTGATTGGCTTGATCTTATTCATTTTTCGCGGAATCTTTGTATTAAAAATGATATAAAGCATCGGCAGAACAAATAGAGTAAGGAAAGTAGCCGTTACCAATCCTCCGATTACCACTGTGGCCAAAGGTTTCTGTACTTCAGCTCCTGCTCCTGTGGAAATGGCCATTGGCAGAAATCCCAGTGAAGCTACGGTTGCCGTCATCAGAACGGGTCTTAACCGGGTTTTTGTTCCCTCGTATACTCTTTTCAGGACGTCGGTTTCGCCGTCTTTTTCAAGCTGGTTAAAGGTTCCTATTAAAACAATCCCGTTGAGAACTGCCACTCCGAAAAGGGCAATAAACCCGATTCCGGCACTGATACTGAAAGGCATATCTCTTAACAGCAAGGCAAATACACCTCCAATGGCACTCATCGGAATGGCTGTAAAAATTAAAGCTGCCTGTTTAAATGAGCGGAATGTGAAATAGAGGAGCATAAAGATCAGGAACAATGAAACCGGAACTGCAATTATCAGTCGTTTGCTGGCTTCCTGAAGGTTTTCAAACTGTCCGCCATAAGTAAAGTAATAACCTGAAGGCAATTTAACCTGTTTATTAAGCTTTGCCTGAATATCTTTTACGACACTCTGTACATCACGGCCTTTTACATTAAAGCCTATTACAATTCTCCTTTTTCCTTCTTCACGGCTGATCTGTGCAGGTCCCAGTTTATAACTGACACTGGCCACCTGGGAAAGCGGAATCTGTGCTCCTGTTCCTGTAGTAATCATTAAGTTATTGACATCGTCAATATTGGTTCTGTGAAGGCTGTCCAGGCGGACTACTAGATCAAAACGTCTTTCATTTTCAAAAACCTGTCCGGCTGCTTTTCCTGCAAAAGCAGTACTTAGAACATTGTTTACGTCTTCTATATTTAACCCGTAATTGGCCATTCTTGTCCTGTCATACTCTACGTTGATCTGAGGAAGACCGCTCACTCTTTCTATCTGAGGGGCTGTAGCACCGTCTACGGTTTGAATGATCTTTCCGACTTTATCTGCATAAACAGACAGTGAATCGAGGTTTTCACCAAAAATTTTAACGGCAACATCCTGTCTGATTCCTGTCATCAGCTCATTGAAGCGCATCTGGATCGGCTGGTTCTTTTCAAAAAACACTCCGGGAATGGCTTCCAGTTTTTCACTGATCTCATCAGCCAGCTCTGCATATGATTTTTTTGATTTCCATTCGCTTTGCGGCTTCAATACTACAATCAGATCGGTAGCTTCCGGTGGCATGGGATCTGTGGGAACCTCTGCGGAGCCTGTTTTCCCGATTACCATTTTCACCTCATCAAACTGTTTGATAATTCTGGAAGCCTGCATAGAGGTTTCGATGCTCTGGCTGAGTGAACTTCCCTGTGGCAGAATACAATGGAATGCATAATCTCCTTCCTGCAGCTGAGGGATAAATTCACCTCCCATATTTTTAAAAATGAAAGCACTGATAATAAATATAAAGACTATTACTGAAACAATAATATATTTTATTTTAACCGCTTTCTGCAACAAAGGCTGATAGATCTTCTGAAGGAAATTCATCATTTTATCTGAAAAAGTTTCTTTGTGAGAAATCTTTTTAGACAGAAACAATGCACTCATCATCGGAATGTAAGTTAATGAAAGGATCAAAGCTCCCAGGATGGCAAATCCTACTGTTTTGGCCATTGGGGTAAACATTTTTCCTTCCACACCGGCAAGGGTGAGAATCGGAATATACACGATAAGGATAATGATTTCTCCGAAGGCAGCACTGCTTCTGATCTTTGAGGCAGAAAGAAAAACCTCTTCATCCATCTCACTTTGGGTAAGCGTGCGTAAAGATTTCCTCACTCCCAAATGATGCAAGGTCGCTTCCACAATAATCACAGCACCATCTACGATTAACCCAAAATCTATAGCTCCGAGACTCATTAAATTGGCACTGACCCCAAAAACATTCATCATTCCCAACGCAAAAAGCAATGAAAGCGGAATGGCTGATGCTACGATCAGTCCGGCCCTGAGATTTCCAAGGAAAACCACCAGTACGAAAATAACGATCAAAGCACCTTCAATGAGGTTTTTTTCTACGGTATTGATTGCTCTTCCTACAAGGTCTGTTCTGTCCAGAAACGGTTCTATGACCACATCATCCGGAAGGGATTTCTGGATGGTTGGGATTTTTGCTTTAATGCTGTTCACCACATCGTTGCTGTTGGCTCCTTTCAACATCATTACTACGCCACCTACGGCATCCACTTTTCCGTTGTAAGTCAGTGCTCCGTAACGTACTGCGTTTCCAAAACGTACGTCTGCCACGTCTTTTATGAATATGGGAACACTTCCGGTTTCATTTTTTACGGAGATATTCCTGATATCTTCCAGAGAGGTTACAAAGCCAATTCCGCGAATAAAATAGGCATTCGGTTTTTTATCGATATATGCTCCGCCTGTATTCTGATTATTTTTTTCCAAGGCTGTAAAAATATCCGAGATGCTTACGCCCATTGCTTTCAGGCGGTCCGGACTTACGCCTACTTCATATTGTTTTAATTCTCCTCCAAAGCTGTTGATCTCTGCAACACCAGGAGTTCCGTTCAGCTGTCTGCGGACAATCCAATCCTGCATGGTACGGAGTTCTTTGGCAGAATATTTCTTTTCACTGCCTTTTTTAGGATGGAGAATATATTGGTAAACTTCTCCCAAACCGGTACTTACCGGAGCTAATTCAGGAGTTCCTACACCTTTGGGAATTTCTTCTGCTGCCAGTTTCAACTGTTCGTTGATAAGCTGTCTGGCAAAATAAACGTCTACATTTTCTTTGAATACTACTGTAATCACAGAAAGCCCGAATCTGGAAATACTTCTGGTTTCCTGGATATCGGGGACATTGGCTATACTCTGCTCTATGGGAAAGGTTACAAACTGCTCCACTTCCTGTCCTGCGAGTGTAGGGCATGCAGTAATAATCTGTACCTGATTGTTGGTGATATCAGGAACAGCATCTATGGGAAGTTTCGAGGCACTCCATACTCCCCAGATGATCAGAAGAAGGGTCATAATACCAATGACGACCTTATTTTTGATACTGAATTTTATGATTTTATCTAACACGATTCGTATTTAATTTTTATTGGTAAATCAATGCACACAGCGATAATGCCAGTGCAAAAATATCACGAAGACCTCTGCAATGAAATTGCAAAGTTCAATGGATAGAAAGCCTGACTTTCTAATAATCAATAAAAATTAAATTTTAGGGGGCTGCCAGATATGATCATACACCTGGTAAGCGAAATTGTTTTTCTGGAAAAGAATCTTCTTTGAAAAGTAAGCCTGAACGTGGCTTGGAATTTCCAATAACGGATCCATTTTGAAGGAAGATACGGTCATCTGGCAACAGCTGCATGCACAAAGCGGTGAACAGATATCTCCCTGATCTTTTGAATGGGATTCCTGAATATTGAATGACAGTTTAGCTTCGGCTGTTCCTGAAGTACGGTGCACATCTTCACAGGGCATGAGTGACAATGCCATGAAATAGAATGCAAGTATCCATCTTAACAGGTTCATATAAACAAAGGTAAAGTTTTTTTCTAAATGGTAAAGCCAGGAAGCTCAATTAATATATTCTTAACATTCTGTTGGGTTTCGAAAGAAATATTACTTTTTCATATTTTTGGCAATCATAAGCTTTTATATCTCCTATGAAAAAATACATCCTATTTTTGTTTTTGATGGTAATGTCCTGTGTAGGCTCTGATACTGAATTCCTTCCTCAAACTGTTTCGGAAGCCAGGAACAGAGGTCTTTTAATAAAGGAATATTATCCTACGGTAAACAAAATCACAATTAATAAAGGAGAATATGAGATTGTGGAAGCGTTTACCACTTTTAAGTTCAATTCAAAAAAGGATCAAACGATCAATAAAAATTTCTTTGCTTTCAGTATAAGGCTTAAAAATCTTAAAACAGGTAAGGAAGGCCTTTCCCTTGAAGACAGTGATCATAGCCAATTTCTTGATTTTCATTGTGATTTCTGCGGCGGTATTAACAATGATAATATTGTATTATACTATGATGATATCAGCAAGAGGGAAACTCTTGACAGTGTTAAAATTGGTTTTAAAGACCAACATAGAAATGAAAAGGTTGTTTATTTTATGCATGGAAAATAACGAAAAGCCACCGTACTACACGATGGCTAAAAAAAATCAAATCTAATTATTACAGGTTAGGATTATTCTCAATCTCTTTCTGCGGAATACTAAACAGATAATACTTACTATTTGGTGCAAAAGCAGTCTGATCCGGGAAATTAAAGACTGAATGCCCTCTTCCGTTTACTGTTTTCACCGTTCCACCCGGAGTGGTAATCTGTACTTTTATCGGTTGGCCACCGGTATCTACATAAGGTTTTCTCTCTACGCTTCCTTGTGTTCTGATAATATCTGAAAGCGAGAATCCTTCCCCGAACAGTTCTTTTCTCCTTTCAGTCAGGATTTCTTTTATCACATCACTCTGAGCAAGCGAACCGCTATATATATTGGCATTTCTGGCTGTTTTCAATCCATTTAAAATGGTAACCGCATTAGTGATATTTCCATTTCTGGCTTCAGCCTCAGCTTCGATCAGGTACATTTCTGCGGCTCTCATCAATACAATATCTGCGATAAGCCCCGTCTTAAATTTAAATTTTGAATATCTCAAAAGTCCTTCCCTTCCCGGAAGACCATCCCACTGGAATAGCTGGGACCTGATATCATTCGTATCAAACAAATCTTTAAAGAAAGGATCTGCCATAAAGCTATAATAATAACTTCCCGAAGAAGACACATCAAGATAATGGAAGGCGTAGCTTGCCCCTGACTGCTCCTGAGTCTGCCCATGTCCCCAGATCCATTCTCCGTTGCTGATGTCATTGAAACCTTCTTTATATTTTTCAGCGGTCATGAGCGGATAACCTGTTCTTGCCATTTTCGCAGCGGAGGCAGCTTTATTCCATTCTCCGGTATTCAGGTAGGTTCTTGCCAAAAGTCCGTTTACGACCGCTCTGTTAATCTTATCCTTGTTATTTCTTGTATAATTGGTTAAAAGGTTATCTGCTTCCGTGAGATCATTTTTGATCAGGGTATACATTTCCTCAAGACTTGCTCTTTTCTTCGGAACAGAACTGATGGTTGAAGGCTCTGTATAAATCGGCGCAGTAAGAGCGGTTTTATCTTTCAGATAGCTGAACTGGTAAAAACTTGCCAGATTCAGATAACAGAAAGCACGTAATGCCTTAGCCTGACCTTTTACCTGGTCTTTTTTTGCCTGACTCCCTTCTGTATGGTCAATACGGGTGATTACATTATTCATGTTATTAATGGTTGAATATAGTGTTGACCAAATAAACTGCGGTCTTGAGGCCGTATTATTAATCATTTCCGTAAAAGCATACGCAGACGGGAACCCATATTTATTGGTTAGAACTGCAACATCACTTCCCATGGCATCACTGGTTCTCAGAACCGTTGAGTAACCGATATTTGCGTAGGTTGGACCGTCATCATTCAATTTTGCCCATGCTCCGTTAATTACTGTTTCCGCGCTTTCTGCCGTTTTGAAAACCTCAGCTCCGTTAGCCTGATCCGTAGGAGCCGTTTCCAGTTCGCTTTCACAGCTTGTTAGTGACCACACTGCGATCAGGGCAAGAGATATGTATTTTAATTTTTTCATTGTTTCAATTTTTGAAGGTTAAAGAGTTGCCTGAAGACCGAAAGTTATAGTTCTCATAGCCGGATACCTGTAATAGGTAGTCCCGTCCAATGCCTGTTCCGGGTCCATGCCTTTATGCTTGTAGAAGGTCAGAAGATTTTCTGCCTGAACGTAGATTCTGAATTTTTTTAGTCCTAATTTTTCAAAATAATCGGAAGGGAGTGTATAGCCCAGGCTTACGTTTTTAAGTCTTGCATACGTTCCGGAATACAAAAATCTTGAAGAAGTGGAAGTCCAGTTATTCGTTGTCGTGCTTAGCGCCGGAACATCTGTGTTCGGGTTTTCCGGAGTCCATCTGTTCAGCATTTCTGCACTCCACGCGCGTCCTCCGGCGTTTCCGTTGGACATTAATGATGTGTAATCCGTATCAAGGATCTTTCCTCCGATGCTGAAAGTCAGCAATCCTGAAAAATCAAAGTTTTTATACGCAATAGTTGTGGTAACTCCTCCCGTTACTTTAGGCAGCGCAGATCCCTGTACTGTTTTTGTAGCTTTTGCATACTCTGAAGTGGTTCCGTCTACCGTATTTCCATTGGTATCCTGGTAAATGTATCTCCATAAAGGTTTTCCGTTGGAAGGATCAACGCCTATCCATTCAGGAATAAAGAAATCATAGATGGAACCACCTACTTCAAGGCGTTTTGTTCCTGTTATTACAGATCCTTTAGGCAATTTTGTAATTTTATTGGTCAAAGTACTCAGGTTCACATCTACATTCCACTGGAAATCGTCGTTCTTGATTGGTGTTGTGAATAATGAGAATTCAAAACCGGTATTCTGTATTGTCCCGATATTGAAAGGAAAATCACTGATTCCCAGAGATGGGGCAACCGGCATATTAAACAGAAGATCCTGACTCTTTCGTTTGAAATATTCTACGTTACCTTTTACCCTGTTATTCAGAATTGCAAACTCAAGACCTACATTTAAATTAAGGTTGGTTTCCCACTTCACATCATTGGTCTGCACTTTTTCCAGAACTGTTCCCGGCTCGCCAAGGTTATTATAAAACCTGTACAATTCCTGGTAAGCATAGTAAAGAGAAGATCCGTTGGGTCTCCTTAATTTATCATTCCCCTGACCACCGTAACTTGCACGCAATGTCAGTTGATTGAAAACATTCAGGTTTTTGATAAAATCTTCATTTGAGACTTTCCATGAAGCTCCCACTGACCAGAATTTCCCCCATCTGTTATCTGCAAAGAATCTTGAAGAACCATCTGCTCTTCCGGAAACTGACAAAAAGTAAGTATTATTAAAATCATATTCTGCTCTTCCCAGGAAACTTAATAAGGAAAACTGATCTCTGTTTCCACTGAAGCTTCCCAGCAGCGCCGCAGCATCAGGCTCGTAGTAATAAGGAAGGGAAAACTGGCTTCTGGAACCGGATATCGTCTGGTAATCATATTTGTAAAATTCCTGGCCTCCCAAAACACTTAGGTGATGCTTTCCGAACTTCTTGTCAAAAGTCAGAATATTACTGGTTGTATAGGAAAGGGTTCTGCTGTTCGATTTCGTTACGGAACCTCCTGTTTCGCTTCCTTCCCCGATCAGCGGATTGGAATAGTAATGTCCGTTGTAATTTACAAGATCAACTGAAAAACTGGTTTTAAATCTCAGTTCGGGAAGAAAGATAAATTCTAAAAATCCTTTTCCTGAAAAATTGTCTTCTTTGTTTTCGTTTTTATCCAAAGGCAGTGTTGCAGCTGCATTTTGGTTCTGCAATGCACTTGTGGGTCTGTATTTCCCGAAATCATAGATCCTGTTTCCTTCTGAATCCAGCACATAACTTCCGTCAGCATTTCTTTCATAATATGGGTAGAAAGAAGGTATTACCCTGGCTGCATTGATGATATTGTCTGTTCTGGAATCTGAAGATGGCGGTGCCTGCTGAATACTGTTGGTGTAACTTAAATTGGCTCCGGCGTTCAGCCATTTTTTAACTTCAGAATTAATTTTTAGCCTGGTGGAAAACTTTTGAAATCCAGATTCTATGGCAATTCCTTTATCATCAAGGTATCCTAAGGAGAAGAAATAATTGCTTTTTTCGCTGCCTCCGCTGATGTCAAAATCTACCTGGCTTCTGGAGGCCGTCCTTTGAAGAATATCTCTCCAGTCGTCATTCCATAAAGCTTTTGCTCCCGGAAGAAGTTTTCCGTCTGTTCCTACAGGTTTGGGGAAACCGGCTCCGTAAGGGTTTATTCCCAGAGCATTCACAAGGTTGTCGCTTGCCATCTGTGCGGCCTGCTGGGAAGATATTTGCCCGGATTTGTAACCGTTTCTCAATGCTTCCCAATACAATTGGAAATACTCATCGGTACTTACCTGCTTATAATCTTTTACGGCTCTGGTAGAAAATCCCTGACTGATATTGAAATTGACCCTGGATTCTCCTTTTTTACCGGATTTTGTGGTAATGATGATGATCCCGTTAGCTCCTCTTGAACCATATAATGAACTTGCTGTGGCGTCTTTTAAAACACTTATGGATTCTATATCATTCGGACTGATGGAATTGATATTCCCATCAAAAGGAATTCCATCCACTACATACAGAGGGTCACTGGAAGCACTAATGGAACCAATTCCTCTTATTCTTACTGAAGCCGTTGCTCCAGGCTGTCCTGAAGCACTTACCGCCTGAATTCCCGGAACCTGCCCTTCGAGAGCTTTTGTAATATTGGTAACGGGCCTGTTGTTGATTTTTTCGCTGGAAATAGTGGCTACGGAACCTGTATAGCTTGTTCTTTTGGCTTTACCGTAAGCAATGACTACCACCTCATCAATTTCCTTTTCTTTGACTGTATCTTTTTTCGGCTTTATTTCCTGGGCATTTGCACTGATAATTCCTAAGAAAAATACAGCGGCAGAAGGAATCCAAGCCTTGGAATCAATTAAACTCTTACTAATCATAATCAATTTTATTTATCATATATTAAAAAACTAACCCTTTGCAGAAAAGTCAGCAAAGGGCATCGAAAAATACGATAAACCAAATGCTTATTTTTCCTTTAAAGGCTGAATGTAACACCTTGCGCAGGGGCAGGTTGTTAAGATTTCACAGGGTCAGTTCCCTCCATCTTTCTTTATAAGCCGATCGAAATATGTCTGCAAATCTAAAAACAATTAGTCTACAAAACAAGTAGACTTTAAAATTTTTTATTATACATTATCAAAAATTAACTTAATTCTCAACTAAAACACCGCCACAGCAAGGAGTTAACAGATTGCGAAATCCATAAATATGAGATTTATCATTATTAATAATTAAATGAAAAACTGAGAAGCAAAAAAAATGACATCTTCCGATGTCATTCCTTTCTTATAATAGCCTTTTAAATTTGCATATAGCAGTTCAGTTAGTTTGGGCTTTGCTCTTGAATATTTTTTTCCATTTTGCTACAGAGTTTCTGCTTAATTTAAATTCATCCGCTAATTCTGTATTATTATACCCGTTTCTCTCCTGAAATTCCAGGATTTCCAAAATCGAAGCTTCATCATACGATCTTTGTTTTTGGTTAAACTGAGCTATCTGCTGGTCTTCAACATCAAAAATCAGCTGATTTAATTTAATAACGTCTAAAACGGACAGAGTTTCTTTCTGCAAAATAAAATCACAAAGCCCGTATTTCTCAGGGCATTTTCTAAAAATAATGTCCGTGTATATTTTCTTATAATCCGGTGCTGATCTTTCCATATATTTTTTTTATTTCAATTTTGGAGACTTTATCATTTTCAAAGAATAAAAACAGGATTGTTTTCTTTCCGAATGTTCCTGTTTCCAGCGTATATGTCCAGTTATCAGAAGGATAGAAATTAAATTCTTGTCCAAGCAATTTCATAATTTCTTCTTTATTCTGATACAGCAGGTAATTATACTGGTGCATCAATTTCATTGTGTCTCATCGTATTTACTGATCCATTTATAAAGTGTAGTTTTGGGAATCCTATACTCTTCCAATATCTGAAGTTTTGTTTTTTCTCCTGTCTTTATTAATTCCAGAATAAAATCCACAACCTGCCTAGTGTAAACATTTTTCCTAAATTCCGGAAGTGAGGGTTTGCCATTTTCCGGAAGATTAAACGATGAGCCGTTTCCGGGAGCAAATAAAATAAGATGCTGGGCATAGATTCGGAAAAAATCATATTCCAGAAGCTTGCACCATCTAAGAAGAGTTTCCGTATCCAGACTTTTCGTATCAAACATTTCATACATTTCTTCTTCTGTAATTTTGTGAAATTTACAGATCCGGGATACAGAAATTTCCAGTTCTTCTGCTCTTGTCTTTATACATTCACCGATGTGAATGTTTTTAAAATCAAATCTCATGGAAAAAGTTTGTTAAGTGAAACTATTGTAAAGTATAGCCTGTATTTGCCTGCTCTTCCAAGTCTTTTATTTTGAATTTTATCATACACTTTAGTCTAATGGGGGTTTCCTGTATCTATTGTTTTCTCCCAAAACCTAAATATCTATTGCCCAATTTCTTTTTTGAAAAAGGACCAGCTTTAAAGCCGATCCTTAAATCCAATCAACATTTATGATTAAAAACTGACAATCAATAATTTAACCTACTTGAAATCCTTTTTAATACAACCTCTGAATGGAAACAAAAACTTCCAGTGTATTGTCCGCAGTAGTAGAGTCTGAAGTAGTATTGGCATTACCTGCACTTGCAAAAGATTTATTATCTATACGCAACGCGTAATAAACTCTATACCATTTATTATCCGCCGTTGTAATGTCAAAAGTAACGGTCTCATTTCTTCCATATGTAAGATACACTCCATCATCAAACTGGGCATAATTATTAGGGAAGATTAATAAATTAGCCCCACGTGAATCTCCCGTATGCGTAGATACTTCAGACACCCACACTTTTGCGTTAGCCGCGGTAATATTATAAAGACGGGGATCAAAATTGGTATTCGCACTACTGGAGTCAAATGCATTAGGAGAAGTGATATATGCATCAACTCTGAAGGTATTGTTAACTATAGGAAGATCATTAAGAAACTGACTTAAAAGAAATGATGAAGTCTGACGCGGGATTGAAGAATGATAATATACCAATTCTCCAGGGGCAATTACAGAACCCGCTCCTACTGTTGCACTACAGGTTTGTCCTCCGATATTTAGCGGGAAAGTGGTAAGTGTAGGGCTGGAAGCAGTAGGCATTCCGGATACTGTATAGCTTAGAATTCCTGATCCTACATTAAAGTTTCCGGCAGCAAGCGTTGCAGTGAGTCCGTTTACAGGTCCCACAGTCTGTGCTGCATAAACACCTCCGTTTCCGCCTGTATACGGAACAGTCATAGTTCCTGTATAAGGAGTACCGGCAGTATAAATTCCGGGAGACAGTGTAACTCCGTTACAGGTAATAGAGCCTAAAGTTCCAGGGGCAAGAGAGCCGTTGTTGAATGTTCTCCATTCCGTACCGTTCCAAAATACATACCCTACATAACCAAGTCCTCCGGTTCCTAAATTGTACACAAGAAGTCCTGCTACAGGTGAAGGAATGGTAGCCTGATCGGTTTGGGAGGTTAATGCTACTTTCGGACCTAAAAGCCCTTTTTTGCTGCCAACAGCGAGTCCGTCTACATTTACATCCAGGATCGCAGATGCATTAGGCACTGCAGTTCCAATCCCCACACTGCCGGAAGAGGTCACAATAAAGTCATTCGCTCCCTGTACAGCACCAGGATCACCTGATGCGGGATTATCCTTTTGGCCATCCACATGGAGAGTTCCGCGCGGATTAGCCGTGTTAATACCTACTTGTGAATAAATTAATGCATAAGAGATACTTGTAACAAGCAAAATAATTTTTTTCATAATAGTTGTTTTTAAGTTAAAAAAGGAATTCTTTTCAGAATTATCATTCATATGTGTTTTTAGAATTTTTTAAAAAAATAAATATCGTTGCATATCTTCTATAATTTCTTCTGTTCTGCAATAACCAAAGAATTAATTTTCAACATTCTTTACTATATTTAAAAAGCTTTAAGAATACCGCGATTTACAGCGAACCTTTCATTTATATTTTATTTTTAATAATTTTGCAACACGATATATATACGTGTGTTTGTTTATCGAAACTGTTCCGCAAAATTATTTTAATCTATAAATCAAAAAAACAGCAAGGCAAATGATAATTCTGAAAATGACTTAAACTCATTCATATTATTGAAATTCAAGCGTTTAACAAAGTCATTTCTGAGATTTCATTGATTTAGACTGAAAATAAATCCCTTCCAGACATCAGATGAGCAAAAAAAATGAAGACATAGAAAAGCTAAAACATGAACTGATAGACAGGTATGTAATTCTGATGCTTTTTATCCTGGGAATTTATACCGTTATTTTCACGTTCTACATCTATGATAAAATAATGTCGTGGTATCTGTTGGGCGGATTCGTTTTTATTGGTTACAGTTATTTTCTGGCTCGAAGAAGATTTCCTACAAATACAATTGTGCATTTGTATTTAATAACTGCACCTTTATATAATTTTTATATTATGCTTGCTTTCTGGAATAATTCGGTTGCAAGCTTTTGCTGGCTTCTTCCGCTTCCTTTAGGGGCATATATTTTCTTTACGAAAAAAGAAGTTTTAGTGTATTCTTTTTATACCCTGTTCATCATTGTTACAGGATACATCCTTGCCAATAACCTTGAACTGGATTTCCCTAAACATTCTCAAAAAGAAGTAACATTTACAGATACAATCCTGATTGCGTCAAATATATTAGTCGTTACTTTATTAATATACTACAAGGATAAAATCAGAAAGCTTGAAATTTTATCAGAAGCTGTACCTACCGGAAAAGCAGAAAAAGAGAAAGTAAATGTTACAGAATTTATTTTAGATGATAATGATATCGACAATGAAAACATGGAAAAGCTGTTCTCCAAAATTGATGCCTCCATGACTGGAAACATGCTTTTCAAAGATGTAAAATTTAATCTTTCCACTTTAAGTGTGGCGCTGGACGTCAACAGCACTTACATATCGAAAGCGATCCGGTATAAAGGGTATCCTAATTTTAATTATTATTTGAACACTTACAGAATCAATTATGTGAAAAAGCTGTTCACAGAAGTTGATTTTCAGAAAACAACACTTATGTATGTTTACACTGAGGCAGGCTTCTCTAACCAGTCTACATTTAACCGGGTTTTCAAACAGATTGAAGGGATTACTCCCTCAGAATATTTTCATAAGAACATGAAAAACAGTAATGGAAACAGTATGTAAAATATATTATCTTTGAATAAATTATTTTTAATGAAAGTTCTTATCATCAATGGTCCCAATCTCAATCTTTTGGGAACAAGGGAGCCCGAAATCTACGGAACCGTTTCTATGGAGGATTGTCTGAAAAATTTACAATCTGAATTCACTTCCTGTGAAATAAGCTATTACCAGTCCAATATTGAAGGGGAAATTATCAACAGACTTCAGGAAGATAATTTTGATGCTTTAGTAATTAACCCGGGAGCATATACTCATTATTCATATGCCATTGCAGACTGTTTAAAAAACATACAAAAGCCTAAGGTTGAAGTTCATATCAGCAATATTTATAAAAGGGAAGAGTTCCGCCAGAAGTCTGTAACGGCAGCCAATACTGATGCGGTATTATCCGGTTTTGGTATGGATGGATACAGGCTCGCGATTTTAAGTTTAAAGTGATAGATCAGGCATATCAAAAGATGCTTCGACTCCGCTCAGCATGACATTTCTAATACCAGATGTCTTATTTATGATTTCCTTTAAAACGTCTGAAATAAAAATAAAAAGCCTCATTGATCATGAGGCTTTTCTGTATGTTGTTGATAACTATTAGATCGTTTGTCCCTGCAACTGAGGCCCTGAAGCAACTAACTTCTTCCCTTCTTCAGTATCGCAGTACTGCTCAAAGTTTTTAATATATCTTGCAGCAAGATCTTTTGCTTTTTCTTCCCACTCTGAAGCGTTCTCATAGGTTTCTCTCGGGTCTAAAATACCTTCAGAAACATTCGGAAGCTGTGTAGGAATTTCAAGGTTCATGATTGGAACCTGAGTTTTAGGAGCATTTTCGATAGAACCGTCAATAATTGCATCAATAATTGCTCTTGTATCTTTTAGAGAGATTCTCTTCCCTGTTCCGTTCCATCCTGTATTTACCAGATATGCTTTAGCCCCGTGTTCTTTCATCTTACCGATCAGTGTTTTAGAATACATTGTCGGGTGAAGTGTAAGGAATGCTTCTCCGAATGCAGGAGAGAAAGATGGTTCAGGTTCAGTGATTCCTCTTTCTGTACCGGCTAATTTAGAAGTATACCCACAAAGGAAGTGATACTGCGCCTGGTTTTCATCCAAAATAGAAACCGGAGGCAATACCCCGAATGCATCAGCAGAAAGATAAACAATCTTCTTAGCATGACCGGCTTTAGAAGGAAGAACGATCTTATTGATATGATAAATCGGGTAAGACACTCTTGTATTTTCAGTGATAGATCCGTCTTTATAATCAGCAATTCCATTATTTACCACTACATTTTCCAGCAGTGCGTCTCTTTTGATCGCTCTGAAAATATCCGGTTCTTTTTCTTCTGAAAGGTCAATTACTTTGGCATAGCATCCTCCTTCATAGTTGAATACACCGTTATTATCCCAACCGTGCTCATCATCACCAATCAGGTATCTTTTAGGGTCAGCAGATAAAGTTGTTTTTCCTGTTCCGGAAAGTCCGAAGAAAAGGGCAACGTCACCTTCTTCACCTACGTTGGCAGAACAGTGCATAGAAGCCATTCCTTTTAATGGAAGATAATAGTTCATCATGGCAAACATACCTTTCTTCATTTCACCTCCGTACCATGTACCTCCGATGATCTGTAGTTTTTCAGTAAGGTTGAACATAATGAAGTTCTCAGAATTTAATCCCTGGGCTTCCCAGTCCGGATTGGTTGTTTTAGAACCGTTGATCACTGTGAAATCCGGCTCGCCGAAGTTTTCAAGCTCATAATGAGACGGACGGATGAACATATTAGTAACGAAATGCGCCTGCCACGCTACCTCAACGATGAACCTTACTTTTAGCCTTGTATCTGTATTGGTACCACAAAAAGCATCAACTACATAGATCTTTTTAGCCTCAGAAAGCTGGTTCAGCACTAATGTTTTACAGGAATCAAAATTTTCCGCTGTTGTAGGAAGGTTTACTTTCCCGTCCCAGAAAATTGTGTCTCTTGTAACATCATCCTGAACTATGTATCTGTCTTTAGGCGAACGACCTGTGAAAATTCCAGTTTTCACTGATACTGCACCGGATTCTGTAAGCTCAGCTTGCTCAAAGCCTTGATTTTCAGGAGCTATTTCAGCCTGATATAACTCTTCATAAGACGGGTTATAGACGACTTCATAACTTCCTTTAATCCCTAATTTTTCTAAATCCTGGATGATTTTAGCGTGTTTCATTTTACTTATATTTTCTATTTCTTTATTGGGTTCAACAAAATTAATATTAATTATTTGTTAAAGGTGGTTTAAATATAATGATATAAGTCAGAATGGCAAATAAAAAAACAGGATTGTAAATTACTGATTATAAATTAATTATATCAGACCATTCAAAAACAGTATTGAAACCTTTTCCCCAAAAATAGTCCTTATAGCCGTGAAATTTGGCACTCATCACAAAATCTCCGCCCCATGCTCCCAAACTTTTAACAAAAACAGGACAGTCCGCGAAAAATTTCTCTTTAACTGCAGGAATTTCAAGGAATTTTGATATTTTTTGCTCATGGATCATCATCAACTGTGAAAAATTTTCCAATTCACTGCATAATAAAACTTTTTTTGTGATATCCGAAAATTCATCAATAAGGATCTGGGACTTTAATTTGGACTTGTAAAGATTAATTCCTTCCCTGCTATCCTGCTTCTGATTTAAATGAATAAAAATCAGTTCATTTTTAAATGGTGGACTGAAATCTATCTTCTCATAGCTGATCTCAGGTTTACTGCGGAAAAGCACTGCGGATTTCTCTTTTGCAACGGCAATATCGTAACCGCTTCCTCCCAGACTCATGCTGTTGAGATGGAATGGATCAATATCTGCCCATTCTGCAAGGTTGGTCATTAAAGTAGAGCTGCTTCCCAATCCGTAATCTGCAGGAAACTGAAGGTTGGTTTTCAGGTGATAGGTAAAATGGTCTTTGAATTTGATTTTAGAAAGCTGCTGAACGTTTTTTAAGGTTTTCAGAATGAATTCAGCGCTTGGAAGAAGATTGGTTTCAAGGATCTGCCAGTTTTTGTAATCTATGACAGCTTTCAACCATAATTTATTCTGATGATGGGCTTCCCAGAAGATCAGGGATTTTTCATCATCTTTTTCTTCAAAAAAAAACTCTTGTCCGGGCTTGGTAGGTACCGCCAGGACAAGAGCTCCGTCTATTGCGAAATATTCTGAAGTAAGCATAAGCTTTCCCGGTGAAAATATTCCGCTCATATTTCTTAATTATATTGCAGACGCAACATCTACAGAAGCATCAATTTTCTTGATGAGCCCCTGAAGTGTTTTTCCAGGACCTACTTCTACGAAATTAGATGCACCGTCTTTGATCATATTCTGAACAGACTGAGTCCATTTTACAGGACCTGTAAGCTGGGCGATCAGGTTTTGTTTGATCTCCTCAGGATTAATCACTGCTGTAGTTGTAATATTCTGGTATACCGGAATCGTTGCTTTTCTGAATTTTGTTTTTTCAATTGCCGCTGCCAGTTTTTCCTGTGCAGGCTGCATTAACGGGGAGTGGAATGCTCCGTTTACAGGAAGCAGCAATGCTCTTTTTGCCCCTGCTTCTTTAAGCTTTACGCAAGCTTCTTCTACTGCTGAAGTTTCTCCCGAAATTACCAATTGGCCAGGACAGTTGTAGTTGGCTGGAACTACGATACCGCTGATCTGTGCGCAAATCTCTTCAACTTTAGCATCTTCAAGACCTAAAATTGCAGCCATAGAGCTTGGATTGGCATCACAGGCTTCCTGCATTGCTTTTGCTCTTTCGGATACCAGCTTCAGACCGTCGTCAAAGGATAAAACTCCATTGGCAACCAATGCTGAAAATTCTCCTAAAGAATGTCCTGCAACCATTTCGGCTCCAAGACCGTTTATTGCTTTCAGAGCAGCTACTGAATGTATAAATATTGAAGGCTGGGTAACTTCTGTCTTCTTAAGATCTGCATCCGTTCCGTTGAACATCAGGGAAAGAATATCGAAACCTAAAATTTCGTTGGCATATTCCATTAAATCCTTAATGTCTTTTCTGGAATCGTATAATTCTTTTCCCATTCCTACGAACTGAGAACCCTGCCCAGGAAATACAAGTGCTTTCATGTATTGATTTAAATATTATGCAAATATAAAGATAATGTTAAAAATATTTCTTCAAAAAGGCATAAATTGATTAAGGAACTAGTCTAATTACACGGTATCCGGTATTTACGTAAGCTCCGTTTGCTTTAGATTTTACAAATTCAAACTTGGTAGCAAGCTGGGTCTGAACTTTATTCATCTGCTTAAAGATTTCTCCTTTTTTGTTTTCTCTCATCAGCATGTCATTTACAACATCAAAACCTACGATTGCATATTTAGGAGGTGTCTTGCAGTATTTACTTTTATAAGCAGCCAGTATTTCTTTTTCAAAGCTTCCGTCTGAATTGATTTTTCTGTCCATCAGATATACAAGGCTTGCCTGGCTCAGATCATCTACTTTCTTCTCAAAAACAGGAGAATAATACATACTGAAGGCTTTTACTCCCTGTACTTCTTTGGAAAGGGCAATTGTTTTGTTGGCAAAAGCTTCTCCGGCAGCATCATTATCACTGGCAAGAATGGCAATAACCGGAGCGGATTGCCCTGTCATCATATTCTGATCCAGCTGAATTTCTGATGGAGAATTAACGATGATTATATTTGGATTTTTAACTGCTTTTTCAAGACCGCCTTTGATATAGCTGGCCAGTTCTTTCTTAGTGTCTGCCACCACATATATTTTCTGATCTGAATAAACAGCTTTTACTTCTTCAACAATTTTATCTGCATAAGTCTGGTCATTGGTTTCAACAATAATCAGGTTGTTATAATTGTATAATTCCGGAGAGTTGGCAAAAGGTGCAACAACCGGGATCTTCTGATTTTTGGTAAAATCAAGAACGTCAATTACGTTAGATTTAAAGAATGGGCCAATAATCAGGTCTGTATTTTCCGGATTGATCTGGGCCATTGAATTTTTGAATGTAGCTTCGTTTCCTGAATCTACAATTTTAACATCAAGCTTCTGACCGCCTCTTGCATTTCTTTCAATAGCAAGTTTAGCTCCTGTAAGGAAGTCCAGCGCCATTGATCTGTATTGGGTTTCGTTGGTACTGTACCCGAAAGGAAGCATCAAAACAACGCTCAGTGCATCTCCGTTTTTCTTTACGTAAGCCGGATCCTGTTTTTTGATCTTTAAGACCATCCCTGTTTTCAGTCCTTTTGAAAGTTCAGGATTCAAAGCGATAAGCTCGTCAATTGAAACACCGAACTTGTTAACGATAGAGAATACGGTATCGCCCTGCTGAACGGTATATGTAACGTAGTCATCCACTACAGTAGTTACTGCCGGGGATTTCTCGTTTCCTGCATCTATTTTTGTTTTAGGACTTACGGGTTCGGAAACCACGGCTGCATCCGCATTTGATTTTTTAATCCTGATGGTCTCACCCGGCTTAAGCCCTTTCTCTTCCAATCCCGGATTTAAGGCAAAAAGCTCCTGCTGGCTGATTCCAAACTGTTTTGTAATTCTGTAATAATTATCTTTTGACTGAACTACATATGCCTCTCCTTCTACATGTGTTGCTACTGCCGCAGCTACCTCTGTATGAGTTTCTGCGGGTTTGGTAACTACAGGAACAGCCTGCTGCTCTCCACCATATTTTTTGATACTGTCAAGAGGTATAATGATCTCGTCCCCTATTTTCATGTGGGCATCAAGCTCTGGGTTCAGTTTTCGCAAATCTGTTTCAGAGATACGGTATTGTTTTGTAATCCCGTAAATAGTCTGTTTAGGCTGCAGAATAATTTTCCCAACCTGAGCAGCTGTATTACCGGATTTTGCTTTTTCTACGACAGCAGGTTTGGAAGCTACAGCAGTATGTTTTTCAGCTTTTACTGTAACAACATCTCCTATTGCCAGTTTACCATCTTTAAATTTGGGGTTTAGCTTTAACAATTCATCTACAGTAATACCGTATTTTTTTGCAATATTATAAGGATTATCTCCTTTTATAACGGTGTGTGAGTTCTGGGCAGACGCTCCCAAAACCATACATAAACTGGACAAAATAAAAAACCTCTTTATCATATTCGATAATTATAATTTACAAAAATACTTCTTTAAAATTAAATGGCAACAATTATTAATTTGGATTCTTGAACCACCATTTCCTCCCAACAATTTTCAAGCCATGAATAGCCATAATCTGAAAAGAAGACACTAAAGTTATAAACCCTCTCCTGCCATGTTTTTGAAGGATGAACATCTAAAAACAATTTTTCAAGTCTTTCGAGCAGTTCACCCTGTTTTATTTTTTCTGCATGAAGCAATCGTTTCTTCATTCTTTTAAATGATTTCAGCTGCCTTACTTCTTCTGCTTTTACCATATTCCCGAAAGAGCGTTCCGTGGTTTCTGCTGCAGATGTAAGCTCAGAAAAGTTTTTCTCCAAAAGAAGTTCTTTTTCTTCAAGCAATGATAATACATTACTGTCTTTTAAAATTTTCTGATTGGTAATTGCCGTAAAATTTCCAAAGAAGTCATGGATATTAAGGTCCAGCTTTTCAATTTTCCCAACAGTTTTTTCTTTAATAAAAAGCATTGAATTCCTCGGAATCAAAACAGGGAAAGGGATACGAACTGCTTCAAAATAATCTTTAAGTTCCAGCCAGTACATGATCTCTGCATTTCCTCCGATATAAGCCAGGTTAGGAAGTACTTTTTCCTGATAAACCGGACGCATTAAAGCATTCGGACTGAAGTTTTCGGGATGGTTTTCCAGCTCCTGAAGTATTTCTTCACGGGTAAACCTTTTATCTGTATCTACTACGATATATTGCTCACCGTCAAAATCAATACGGTCTCTGGTTTCAGAAAGGTAAAAAAGATTAATATCGCGTGGATTAACCTGTACTTTTCCATATTTTCCCGTCAGAAAATTTACTTTTTCTTTTGAGTTTTTGTGTAAGCTGAAATTCAGCAGCTCGTCTTTGAAAATATCTTTGATCTGATCTTTGAGTTCCTTGGAATCGCCATCTATAATCAGCAACCCGAATTCGGAAAAAAGCCTGTTGACCAGAATTTTAATTGCTTCTGTAAGTGTATTTCCTGTTTTGTAGGCTTCTTTCATCATCAGAATCAATTCTGTCCCGAATATGGAATCTTTAAATTCTTTTTCAAATTCGGAAATGAAAAATGTATCGCTGATGGTTATTCTGCCTACCGGCCCGCCGGATTTCTCATTGATCTCATAATAATTATGTTCGGTTTTGAAATGATTGATCTCGGCGAAATCGTGATCTTCCGAGGCCATCCAGTACACCGGTACAAAATTAAAATCAGGAAAATTTTCTTTCAGGTAAGCGCATGTTTTAATGGTCTGTAAAATTTTATAGACGAAGAAAACAGGCCCGGAAAAAAGGTTCAGCTGATGCCCTGTAGTAATTGTAAATGTACCCGGCAGTTTTAAGTTTTCAAGGTTTTCTTTCTGTTTTGAGGAAAGGGTAAGCCCTGAAAGCTGTCTTTCCAGTACATTGGACAAGATTGTTCTCTGATCCTGTGTAAATGAATTCTGCTTGAGATGAATCTGATCTTTAAAATGATCTAAAGAAAAGGTATTTTTTTCAAAGCCCTCAATGTTTTGATTCAGAAAATCTTTTACAAGCTGAGGAATGCTTTCTATATCATTAAAAGATATTTTATTTACTGTTTTCAACTTTGTTTTGCTTTTAGTTGAACAAATACCACACAATTCCAATATTTAACCTAAAATCGTAAACCGGATAGTGTGGAAATGCATATGCTTTATTGTTGGAAATAAAAGTTCCTATCTGCTGGCCTTCTACATAGAAGAACATTTTTTTTACCTTCATATTAACATAAAGGTCCACAATAGGCTGCCCTCCGATGGAGAATGCCTCAGCATTAGGCAGAGTATATTCGTTCAGAATCGGGAAGTAATCTCTTGATGCAAATTTTGAGAAATAATAGACTTTCAAACCTGCCTGGATTTCCGCCGCTTTTTTGAATGCCTGACTCTGGAAGAAGAAATTGGCTCTTCCGATAAAACCTGGCATTGGAAGAAGGTCTTTGTTCGTTAATGCATTCTGGAAATGAAGTCTCGTATTAAGGTGGAATTTCCCAAAACTGAAGGTAGCATCTCCCCCGATCTGGGAAATGTTCAATGAATTATTGCTCTGTTGTGGCGCTCCGTCAGCATTAAAATAAGTATAATTATCTATTCTGAAATAATTGGCGAAGATTTCAGTTTTGAACCATTTCAGATTCACACTTCCCCCGATTTCTGTTACCGTTTGGTTTTTGGCATTTTCCAGATAATAATTGTATTTATTGTAAACGGAAGTGTTCAAAAGGTAATTGAATGAAGGATAGGCACTCTGGAAGTTTACTTTTGCGTTTACAAAATAATCTTTTATAGGTTCGAACTTTATGTTATTGGCTGTTCTGAGGTAGCTTCCGAACTGGCTTCCATTGGAAAACTCCAAAAAGGATTTCAGCTGGAATTTGTCCCAAAGCTTTACCTGAAGATTTCCTACAGCTCCAATTCTGTTTTCCTTAAGCTCACCCGGAAGCGCTGTTCCGTTTACTGTAATAAGATCTCTTACTCCAAACTTCAGCATCTGATATCTTACTCCTCCATCAAGCTTGAATCTTTCATTATTAAAAACAAGACTCAATGTATTACTGAAGTTGTCTGAATATTTTTTTGTAGTAAGGGGGAAGCCGTTGATCAGTTCCGAAGTATTATCATACCAATAAGATTCTACTGCTCCCTGATTATAAAAATATTTGTTTCCCTGATGGGACAAGGTGTGTCTTATACTGAAAGGAAATTTTTCCGAATTGAATGGCGTAAACTGATGGCTGAGATAATATCTCCTGTAGGAATACTGAGAACTTGATGAAGCCAGATTCACCTGGGCATTTTGCCGGTTCTTATAGTTGCTGTCTCCATTCTGGAACAGATCATCTTCTGTAATTCCACCACTTTCCTGATTGTTTACATTCTGATGAAGATAATGCGCAAATAACTCATAATTTCCACTTTTGGAAATATAATGTCCTGAAAATATTGTATTGTTGTTCGATGCCAGCGAGTTTCTATAAAATCCCTGGGAACGAAGCCCCATATATTCAAGGGCAAAGTTGAATCTTTTTCCTATGTTCTGCGTGTAGGTAGAATTCAATGCTGCCCCATTTTTCATAGCCGTATGATAAATGAATGCGGCTGTAGGTGTTTTTACATCATAATATTTTACTTCATCAGCACCAATGATCATATATGATTTATTGGCTGGAAGTAAAGACAAATTCTGCTCGGGATTTACCTCATAAATCAAAGGATTGAAGCCTGCCCCTATATTGGCAACCTGGGCTTTTCCAAAGTTATCCTTATTGTTATACTGAGAAAAGATATTGGTCTTCTCAGCGGTCATCACTGTATCAAAAATTTTCTTTTCAGAGAACTGAGTCTGATACAGGTAATCATTAATAGTAGGTTTAAAAATTTTCAGAGAATCTTTTTTCCCGGTATCTATGACAAGGGTATCTTCTTCTTTCTGCGGATTTTTATTATCTGTTTTATTAACAACCTGGGCCTTTGCAACAAAACCGAAGAAGATGATTATAATAAGGATGTACTTCATACGTTCATTTATATTGTTCAAAAATCATGTGGAATCTAAGAGGATCTCATTATGAACTTTTGTACAGCAAAAATAAGAAATAAAAGGAAACAAAAACCCCTGCGGGAAGCAGGGGTTAAGATATGGTGTTTACTTGTTCACAAATTCTACCAGTTTTATCATATCAGGTTCTTTACTGAAATTGATTTTATTAAACTTTACGAAGCTGTCCAGTTCTTTTTTATCTACTGAAAAGACTTCGGCAGCATCAGCTGAGTTCTTGGGGAATTTGAAGAACTTTTTGTCCTTGGTAATCAGGTATAGATCTTTATCTTTTGCATAATAATCATTAGCATCCTTTGTAAATGAATTAGTACTTTTTTCTCCCTTCAGCAATTCCACTTTTTCTCTTTTATAAAGCGAAAATTTCGGGCTATCTACCAATAATACCAAGTATCCGGATTTTGTTTTCCCATCATAGGTATAAGTCAGAGATTCATAGATTTTGCCAATATCAGGAAATTGTATTTTGACATTATCCTCTTTATTGGTATAAAATAATTCATCATCTTTTTTAAATTCCATTTCATCTTCATAAGCATTATAGCGAAGATCCTGAACATCTTTACTAAAGCCTTTAATAATTACCTTATTGAACTTATCTCCGGTTGTATATGGACTTCCTTCTATTACATATTCTTTGGTTGTAGGCCTATTCGCTCTCATAAAAAAAGTTCCGGGAGAATAGGAAACATTTTCGTTACCGACTTGTGCATCGACTATATAAACTGAACAACCCAATAAAATTAAAAGTATCTTTTTCATAACAACATTTTAACAAAAATAGCAAAATAAAAGCCACTTCATAAAGAAGTGGCTGATATATTTATTAATTATATAAACTAATTATTAGTTGTCATATCCTGGATTAGATTTAACTAATGTACCTGATAAGTCGGTTTCCTGTCTTGGAATCGGGAATGCATTAAGATCAACATTAGCATTCGCACCTGTTGGTCTTGGAATGGCAATACCCCATCTTCTTAAATCCCATTGTCTAAGACCTTCTCCAAGAAGTTCCTTCATTCTTTCCGATCTAAGTTTAGTCATATCAACAGTACCAGCAGCAGCTAATCCTCTATTCTGAACAATTAGATTGTAATAAATAAGAGCCTGAGCGGCGCTACCGCCATTTAATTCTGCTTCAACACCATTTAATAAAATTTCTTCATAACGAAGCATTTTGATATTATCTGCTCCTACACCTTGCGTATATTTACCAATACCATTAGCGTTGGAACTGAATGAAACGAATCTCTGACCTCCACTTAGTGTAATAAATGTTCTTCTTACATCACTGGCATCATAAGCTGCCTGAGTACTTGCATTTACCACAAGATTGGCATAACCGTTCGGGTTAAGTCTCTGTCTGTATGATCCTGTAGATAATGATGAATTAATACCCACAGCTAATTCAAAGATAGAATTGGGAGCAGCTCCATTCATTGTAAATCTGAAAGTTTCCTGTAATAATGCTGCTGAAGCTACAGAATAAGCATTTGTTGCAACAATCTGACTTGTAAGTGTTCTTACTTTTGCATAATCTCCTTTGTATAGATAGAATCTTGACATCATCCCTTTTAAAGAGTTGATATTAAGTTCCGTTTTTATGGTATTTGTCACAACTCCATTAGCAGTCATTAATTCTAATGCTTTTGTAAAGTCGGCATCAATCTGAGCTTCAGTCTGAGCAATAGTAGATCTAGCCATACGAGCTTGTGGATCATACTTTAAAGGTAATACAATACCTAAAGATTCTCCTCCTGTGATATATTTTTGTCCATATAATCTCAGACCGTCAAAGAAAGCAATAGCTCTTAATCCGTACGCTTGTCCTTGTGCATATCTGGAGTTCTTTCTATCATTATCTGTTCCCTGAATAGTTGCCATATCTGTATTGATAACAATATTAGCTTTAGCAACTAATTCGTAAATTCTGTTGTAAGTATCTACTGCGTATCTGTCATTAGAAAGCATAGTGTAGTTCATTACATTCTGATAGTATCCTCCAGCCAGGTTACTGATCATTTCATCTGATCTTACTTCTCCATATGCTAAGAAGTCTGCTCCATAATATTCTGTATTACGCATAGTAGCATAACCACCTCTTACAAATGCCTGAACTTCATTATCAGTTGTTAGAGGGCCTTGCTGTACCTCCTGGAAGAATTCTCTTTCTACAAAATCATCGGAACATGATAAGCTGGTAACAGCAACCCCGATTGACAATAATCCTATTTTAATTATTTTATTCATTTTTTTTCTTTTTTAGAAGCTAACATTAACACCAAATAGATAAGACTTTAATACAGGTAAACTCAAGTTAGTAGTTCCTGAAATATTAGTCTCCGGATCAAATTTCAATCTGTCATCAAAGTTATGTGTCCAAGCATTATTTGCCATTACATAAACCTGTACAGAATTAAGTCCTGACCCTTTCAAGAAATCACCATTAAATGTATAGCCAAATCTTGCATTACTCAATCTGATATAATCAGCATCGTATAAATATCTTGTTGAAGCCTGGTTAGAAAGTTTGTTTCCTCCATATAATGGCTTCGGATTAGACGCTCCTGTATTCTGAGGGGTCCAGTAGTCTCCCATAACATCTCCATATCCAGGATAGTTTAGAGAATATTGTCCATCACTATAGGTGTAATTTGCCCAGTTGTCATAAATTTTACCTCCGAACCCGTAAGTAAACTGAAGATCTAAAGCAAATCCTTTATATGAAATACTAGTGTTAGCCCCACCAAACACTGTACTTAGGAATGAACCCTGAACGGCTTGCTGTGCTTTGTTATAATCATTAGTAGTTTCTCCATCGTTACCATTGATATACCATAGAGGGTCTCCATTTGAAGAATCTACTCCAGCCCATTTTCTAAGATAGAAAGTACGAGCTCCTTCTCCTACTCTAAGTGTTGTAGTAGCTGTATTAACAGCTCCTCCATATAATTCTGTAACTTCATTTTTAAGGGTAGACAGGTTGGCACCAATTGACCAGTTCACTTGATCTCTGTCTCCTTTAAATATATCAGCATTTACAGCAAATTCAAATCCTTTATTAACAAGTGTTCCAACATTATCAAGCATCAAACCATATCTGATAGTACCATTATCGTTGATAATTCCACCCTGTGATGGAGATAATGGAACGTTATAGATTAGATCATTTGTTTTCTTGTTATAGTATTCAGCTGTAACTGTAATTCTGTTTCTTAAGAATCCTAAATCCAATCCAATATTCAATGGATTTACTGTTTCCCAAGATAAATTCGGATTATAGATATTATAATATCTTGCTCCAGCATAGTCATTATAATTAAGATCGTATAAATATAATGCATATGGGTTGGCATTTACCTGATTTCCTAATTTACCATAAGAAGCTCTGAATTTAGCCATAGAAATAGTATTCATATCTTTGATGAAATCTAGTCTCGCTAAATCTACACCTCCACCTATGGACCAGAAATTACCGGCTTTACTTCCTGGAGTAAACTGTGAAAGAACGTCTCTACGGTAAGATGCATCTAATAAGAATAGCTTATCATAGTCATAATGTCCTGTTACAGCATATCCGTATCTGGATGTGATTGTTTGAGTTCCATCAAAACCATAAGGTACAACAAAATTCCTTAAAGTTTCAAGTGCTGGTGAACCTACAGTAATTCCTGTAGCCATTAAAAACTTTCTATCAGTTTTATATGCTTCCTGAATTAAAGAAACTCCTACATTATGTTTTCCAAATTTTTGTGAATAATCTAAGATATTCTGTATGTTGAAATTAAAATATCTATTATTAGAAGTTCTTTTGTATCCACCATATGTATATCCGTCTCCATGAAGAGGGTTCCAATATGTATCTTCTTCCATATTTACATATTCTGGTGAGAATACAAATCTATAAGTTAAATTCTTTAAGATTTTATACTCAACATTAAGATTGGCAAAAGCTCTGAATGTTCCAGCCTGGATATAGTTGTTCTCAAGCAAATAGCCAACGTTAAATTGATTATTACTTAATCTGCTGTTTGCAGGATTCCCTAAGTACCAAGAACCGTCTGCATTTCTTGCAGGATCCGTCGGTCTGTTAAAATATTGTGCAAGCATCGGGTTAGAGAATGCACCACCATCACTCAAAGTTCTTGTTTTACTATGAGAGATCTGGAAATCTGTGCTGATCTTTAATTTATCTGTTGCCTGATAGCTTAATTTTGTAGTATATGATAATCTTTTGAAGAAAGAGTTCATAATAATACTGTTTTGCTCGAACATATTTGCAGCCGCATAATAGGTAAACCTCTCATTACCTCCTGACATGCTGAAATCCGCATTCTGCTGGTAGCCATCTTTTCTAACAACATCCAGCCAGTTTGTGTCATAAGGAGAAGACATAACAGCCACAGCCTGTGCATTTGCAGAAGCTGAGATTTTACCAGCTAGAGCACCACCAGCAATCTCCTCGATAGAATAGTTTGAACTCAATGAGTTATTGAACATATCTCTTAAATATGTCTTATACTCACCGGCAGAGAAGTTTCTTGCCATATCAACAGCTTGCTGGTTAAAACCGCTGTTAAATGACAAATTAAATCTTGGCTTTCCTTTCTTACCGGATTTAGTTGTGATTACAATTACACCCGCACCTGCGTCTGCACCATAAACAGCTGTAGAAACAGCATCTTTTAATACTGTAATACTTTCTACATCATCAGGGCTTAAGTTAGCAAGAATATTGGTAAGTAATGCTGTTCCGTTAGCTGTCCCCAAACTTCCGTTTGCTACCCTAACACCGTCAACGATATAAATTGGAGTAGTTACTCCATTGATAGATGAAACCCCTCTAACTCTTACATTCGCAAAACCACCCGGCTGACCAGAAGAACTACCAGTCTGAACACCGGTAACTCTACCTTGTAACATTTTATCAACCGAAGCAACTGGTAAATCTTCAATAGCCTTGGCTGTCATCGTACTTGTAGCCCCTGTAATCTCCTGCACCGTTTTCTTCTGTCCGAATCCAACCATTACTACCTCCTCAATCTGCGTAGTAGATGCGGTGTCTTTTTTCGTTTTTTGTGCGAAAGCAGTAGTTCCGATAAAGAACAACGCTCCAACACTCAATACACGTAGTTTAACATTCATATTAACAAATTTTAATATATTTTAATTAGCAAATATGTTAATAAATATTAACACTCACAAATGGAGTCATTATATAAGCTATAGCTTCGTTTTACATATTGTTTTTAACCATTCAGTGAAATACCTCAGATTAAACAATAATATCCACCTTCATTTACTATAAATATTTTTTTTTCACACAAGTCATTTTTTTTAACAAATTATTATCAATTTGAAAAATATTATTTAGAATAAATATAAATTAATAAAAACTGAAATAATCTTAGAAAAATACTATAAAAAAAGATGAATTTCATCTATTTATAAAACACAAATTAATTATTTAGTTTTAATTGTTGATTAAGCGTTATATTCTTATTATGTATTCTAATTGCATTTACGGGCTGACATCTAGACACTATTCAGTGTCTTATGTTTTATTCAGCGTATTTTCAATGCTTGCTTTAACTTTAAGATTCGATCATATAATTATTAAATTCTCAGCTTAAAATTTGCTAATCGACTTGCTAAAAAAACAATTATATGATAACCCTTCTTTCCTTAAATTATCAAGTTAAAAAACAATTAAATCAATCAGTAAAAATTATACAAATTCTAAAGAAATAAAAAAAACCACTTTTATAAAAAAGTGGTTTATATTTTTAGCTAAAAAACTATTATTTAAGCTTCTTTTTAACAGCTACTTCTTCGTAAACTTCTAGAATGTCTCCGATTTCAATATCGTTATAACCTTTCAGGTTCAATCCGCACTCGTAACCTTTGGCCACTTCTCTTACATCATCTTTGAAACGTTTTAAACTTTCCAGCTCTCCATCGAATTTAACGATACCGTCTCTCAGTACTCTCACTTTAGAGCTTCTTGTTACTTTACCTGAAAGAACCATACATCCGGCAATGGTACCTACTTTAGAGATTTTGAATACTTCCCTGATTTCAACATTACCAATTACCTGTTCTTTAATCTCAGGAGAAAGCATACCTTCCATCGCTTCTTTAACCTCATCAATTGCGGCATAAATAACTGAATATGTTCTGATTTCGATTTCTTCTTTATCTGCTAAATCTTTAGCATTAGCACCGGCTCTTACGTTAAATCCGATAATAATTGCATCAGATGCAGTAGCCAGGTTAACATCAGATTCAGTGATCTGCCCTACTCCTTTGTGAAGAATATTTACGTTGATCTCTGCTGTAGATAATCTCTGTAATTGATCGGATAGTGCTTCTACGGAACCATCCACATCACCTTTAAGAATAATGTTAAGTTCTTTGAATTCACCTAAAGCAATTCTTCTTCCAAGTTCTTCAAGCGTAGTATGTTTCTTGGTTCTTATTGAAAGTTCTCTTTGCAACTGCTCTCTCTTATTGGCAATGGTTTTAGCCTCACTTTCGTCTGCGTATACCTTGAACTTATCACCTGCTGTAGGCGCTCCGTCTAATCCCAAGATAGTAACAGGAATTGAAGGACCTGCTTCTTTAAGGCTTCTACCTCTTTCATCAAGCATAGCCTTTACTTTACCGTGGTTTTTACCTGCAACTACATAATCTCCTACTCTTAGAGTACCTGTTTGCACCAGCATAGTGGCAACATATCCTCTTCCTTTATCCAATGAAGCTTCAATAACAACACCCTGAGCGGCTCTGTCCGGATTAGCTTTCAGATCAAGCATTTCTGCCTGAAGCAATACTTTTTCCAACAGAACATCCATATTGTTACCAAACTTTGCAGAAATTTCCTGCGACTGAACATTTCCACCCCATTCTTCTACCAGGATATTCATTCCTGAAAGTTGCTGACGGATGTTGTCAGGATTCGCATTTGGTCTGTCCACTTTGTTCAACGCAATGATCATTGGCACTCCTGCAGCCTGTGCGTGGGAAATTGCTTCTCTCGTCTGAGGCATTACATCATCATCGGCAGCAATTACAATAATTGCAATATCGGTGATCTGGGCACCTCTGGCTCTCATCGCGGTAAACGCTTCGTGACCAGGTGTATCTAAGAATGTAATTCTTTGTCCGTTTTCTAATTTTACGTTGTAAGCTCCGATGTGCTGGGTAATACCTCCTGATTCACCGGCAATAACATTGGTTTTTCTAACGTAGTCAAGTAAGGATGTCTTACCGTGGTCAACGTGTCCCATTACGGTTACGATTGGTGCTCTTGGAAGAAGGTCTTCTTCGTTGTCGATTTCGTCTTCTGCATCGCTTTCTTCAAGATCAGCATCAGAGAATTCAATTTTATATCCAAATTCATCAGCTACCAATAATAAGGTATCAGCTTCTAATCTTTGGTTCATGGTTACCATTACTCCAAGGGAGAAACAAGCAGAGATTACTTCTGTAGGAGAAACGTTCATTAAACTAGCCAGTTCACCTACTGTGATGAATTCGGTAACTTTTAATGTTCTGTCCTGAGCATCGATCTCCTGCTGACGTTCATCCTGTTCTCTACGATATGTTCTCTTGTCTTTTCTGTGTTTTGCAGATTTAGATTTACCTCCTTTATTGGTAAGCTTTTCAAGAGTTTCTTTGATCTGGTTTTTAACCTGCTCGTCAGTAAGCTCAACAGGCATGGTTCTTTGTCCTGGCCTGTTGTTGTTTCCACCCGGACCTTTTTTGAATCCGCCTCCCTGACCTTGAGGACGGTTACCCTGGTTGTTCCCGAAACGGTTACCTCCCTGGCCTCCTTGTCCTTGTGGACGGTTTCCTCCAGGGCCTCCCTGACCTTGCGGACGGTTTCCTCCAGGGCCTCCATTATTGTGTGGACGATTTCCCTGCCCTCCCTGGTTGTTGTTATTTCCTGAGTTTTGGTTATTTCCCTGACCTTGTTGGTTATTCGGGCCTCCGGGTTTTTCAATTCTCTTTCTTTTCTTTTTAGCACCTGCACCGGGTTTTGGCGCAAATTGTGTTAAGTCGATCTTTTCACCAACGATCTTAGGACCATCCAGTTTCTGATAAACGGTTTCTATTTTCTGTGGTTCCTGAGAATCAGATTCAGTAGATTCTTGAACTTCAACCTTGTTTTCAACAGGTTCTGGCTGTTTTGGAGTTTCTTTCACAGGTTCTGCCGGTTTTTCCTCTTCTTTTTTCTCCTCCATTTTGGGTTTATCTTTTTTTACAGGTCTATTCCTGGATTCTATTTGGGACAGATCAATTTTATCCAGAACTTTGAATTCCTGTTTTTCAGGAGTTGCTTTAACTTCCGGCTCGGCCACAACTTCTTCTTTCTTTTCTTCAACCGGTGCTGCTACAGGCGCAGGTGTCGCAGGAGCTTCTTCAACTTCGGGAGCTTTAGATTCAAGATCTATTTTACCTAAAATTTTAGTTTCCGGTTTGTTTGCTTTAGCTCTTATTACTTCAGGGGTTTTCTTTTCCTCAATTTCCAGTTTTTCTTCCGGAACTTTGGTAATCACCACCTCATGGGAAGCCTTTCGCTGTTCACCGTCTTTGGCAAACTCAGCCTCCAATGCAGAATATGCCGCTTCTTCTAATTGAGCGTTAGGATTGCTTTCAACTTCGAAATCCTTTGACTGTAAAAACTCTACTAATCTGGACATCGAAATATTGAATTCCTTAACCGCTTTATTTAATCTTATTTTTGGCATCTATATTATTTACTATTTTTTTAATTCTTAAAATTAAAGTATTTCTTTTTACTGTTTATTAAAATTCATTAAAATCTTAATCTTCAAATTCTTCTCTCAGAATTCGTTTTACGTCTTCAATGGTTTCTTCTTCAAGATCTACCATATTCAGAAGGCTTTCAGTATCTTTATCCAATACTGATTTTGCAGTAGTAAGACCTACTTTCTTAAATTCATCCAAAATCCACTGCTCAATATCGTCATTAAATTCTCTCAAATCAACATCGTCATCCTCGCTGGATTCTCTGTAAACATCTATTTCGTATCCGGATAACCAGGAAGCCAGTCTGATATTCTGTCCCTGTTTTCCGATCACTTTGGAAATCTCTTCAACCGGGGTGTAAACCAATGCATAGTTTGCCTCCTCGTTGATGTCAATTTTATTGATGGTAACATTTCCTAAAGCTCTTTTTACCATAATTTCAGGGTTTTTAGACCACTGAATTACATCAATGTTTTCATTTCTCAACTCTCTTACAACCCCATGAATTCTTGATCCTTTCACTCCCACACAAGCACCTACAGGATCTATTCTGTCATCATAAGCATCTACTGCAATCTTCGCCTTTTCACCAGGAATTCTCACTACTTTTTTAAGCATAATGGTTCCGTCCTGGATTTCAGGAATTTCCAGCTCTAATAATTTCTCCAGGAATTTAGGTGCAGTTCTGGAAATAATAATCTGTGGTTTTGAACCTTTAAAATCTACTGTTTCAACAATAGCTCTGATATTTTCGCCCTTTTTAAAGAAATCGGACGGGATCTGGTTTTCTTTCGGCAAAATGAACTCGTTTTCCTCATCATCCAATAAGATCACATGTTTGTGACGGATGTGGTGGATTTCTCCGATAACAATTTCCCCGATTTTATCTCTGAACTGCTCATAAAGCATTGCATTATTGTGCTCCTGAAGTTTTGTCGCCAGGATTTGCTTTAAGGTAAGGATATTTCTTCTTCCCAACTGAGCTACAGGAATTTCCATTGTAAAATCTTCACCTACCTCAAAAGTAGGGTCTATTTTCTTAGCTTCAGAAAGTTCAATTTCCAGATCATCATCTTCAGACATTTCGTCTTCTACAATCGTTTTATTTAAAAATATCTGAAAATCTCCTTTATCAGGGTTCACAATTACATCAAAATGATCATCCGAATCATATCTCTTTCTGAGAAGAGTCTTCAGTGAGTCTTCAATAATCGCCATAAGATCAATCTTACTGATCCCTTTTTCGTCTTTAAAATCACCAAAGGATTCAATCAACGCTATATTATCCATCTATTCTTTTTTCTTTTAAAATTTAATTATTACTAATGCCTTTTTTATCTCGGAGTAAGGAATTTCTTTTTCTTCCTCCACATCCACTTTCCCTTTCCCGATATCTTTCGGTTTGCGGTAGCGTAAAATAAGTGTGATCTTTTCATCATCTGCATTGGCCAGCTCACCTTCAATTTTGGAAGAATCATTCAGCAATACTTCTATTTCTCTTCCTAAATTTTTCCTGTACTGTCTTGGGGCAGACATCGGCTCACTCAGTCCTGCAGACATTACCTGAAGGCTGAAATCATGCTCTTCACGATCCATATTAAACTCTATGGCCCGGCTTGCATCAAGGCAATCCTGAAGAGTCACTCCATTATCACCATCCAGGATCACAGTAATATCATCTCCTGCAGAAATCTTAAGATCTACAAGAAACAAATCCTCCCTGTTCTCAAGGAATTCATTTAATAATTCTTCAATTCTTTTTTTAAACTCCATACATTAAATATCTTGATTTACCAGTACGAAAAAAGGCTTTCTTCCGAAGCCTTCCCATTTTTTCCTGTAAATCCATTGCAAATATACGCATTTTTTCTAAAAAAGCAAAACCTGCTTAGTTATCAACTCAGTACCTTAATTCTTTCATTATGATAAATTAAGCAGGACAATGAAGTATTTTTATTATTTTTGCCGTGAATTTAAAAACATAAACATTGTGAATATAACAATTGTAGGAACAGGTTATGTAGGGCTGGTAACAGGTACTACCCTGGCAGAACTTGGCAATTCAGTATACTGTGTTGACATTGATGAAAAGAAAGTTGAAGGTATGAAAAACGGCGTAGTTCCCATCTATGAGCCGAACCTTGAAGAAATGTTCTTAAGAAACATTCAATCCGAAAGATTATTTTTCACCACCGATCTTAAGGAAGCTTTGGACAAAAGTGAAGTTATATACCTTGCGCTGCCAACACCGCCGGGAGAAGACGGATCTGCAGATCTCTCATATGTCATTCAGGTTGCCAACAATATCGGAGAAATGATGACGGAATATAAGGTCATCGTTAATAAAAGTACAGTTCCTGTGGGAACTGCTGACAAAGTAAGAGAAGTGATCTCTTCTAAAACGGATATCCCTTTTGACGTAGTTTCCAACCCGGAATTCCTGAGAGAAGGTTTTGCTGTGGAAGATTCTATGAACCCGTCAAGAGTAGTGGTAGGCGCCAGCTCCGAGAAAGCAAAAGGTATCATGGCTAAAATTTACCAGCCATTTACCAATACGGGAATCCCGATTATCTTTATGGATGAGAAATCATCAGAGCTTACGAAGTATGCAGCCAATTCATTCCTTGCTGTGAAAATCACATTCATGAATGAAATTGCCAATTACTGTGAAAAAGTAGGGGCTGACGTAGATAAAGTAAGGCTAGGAATGGGAAGTGACGACAGAATTGGTCACAGATTCTTATTCCCGGGTATCGGATATGGTGGAAGCTGTTTCCCTAAAGATGTAAAAGCCCTTATAAAATCCGGGATACAGGAAGACTTTAATTTCCAGATTCTGGAGGCTACAGAAAAAGTAAATACTGCCCAGAAAGTAATTCTGGTTTCAGAGATCGAAAAATATTTCGGAGGAAATATCAAAGGAAAGAAAATTGCGATGTGGGGATTGGCCTTTAAAGCTAACACAGACGACATCAGAGAAGCATCTTCTTTAGACAATATTGCTCTTTTACTGGAAAAAGGTGCAGAAATTGCTGCATATGATGCGGTAGCAGAAAGTAATGTACAGAAACTTATCGGTGACAAAATACAGTATGCCAAAGGAATGTATGATGCTCTTGAAGATGCAGATGTCCTGTTTATTGCTACGGAATGGCCTGAGTTTAAAAATCCGAATTTTGAACTGATGGCCAAGAAAATGAAGAATAAAGTCATTTTTGACGGAAGAAACATGTACCCGTTGGAAGTCCCTGAACAAAATGGATTCCACTATAAAAGTATAGGTAGAAAAACAATTTATTAAAGATGAACTTCATTAAGGACCTCAAATTCTGGCTAATGGTTACCATTGGCTTGATTTATCTAGCCCTGGCCTATCATTACAGGTGGGTTTCTTCAGACGGTTTATCTGTTGTTTATCAATCATACAATGTAATTAATGGGCTTGGGCTTGTCTGGAATTTTGCAGAACGCACCTATGTATCAACATCACCATTATTTACATTACTATCTATACCTTTAACGTATATATCAGACCTATTTTTAAATTTATTTGGTTTTTCTGAAAATAAAATATTATCAATCCCAATATTTATTAATTTATTATTTTCGGGAGCAACATTCTTTTTAATTTTAAAATTTGCCTATTCAAAAAGCAAAAAGCTGGACATCTCAAAACTTATTATTTTGGGACTCTGTTTTATACTCTTATTTTTTTCAAAGTTTTTTCTGCACTACAGCACCAGCGGCTTAGAAAATTCTTTGTCCTATTTTGTCATTTCAGCTTTTGCTATCTTAGCTATGTCTCCGGGCAATTCTAAGACAATTTTTTGGTTACCTGTTGCAGCAGCACTTGTTTTTCTGACCAGATATGATTTTTTACTGATAATAGCACCTACAATGCTTTATTATTTATTCAGGAATAAAATCACACCGGGTTTTCAAATCATGGCTCTCATTGTAATTCTTTGGTTTGTTTTCTCATTTTTATATTTTGGCAATATCTTCCCCAATAGCTTTTATCTTAAAGCTAATCTTGATTTTAATCAATCATTATATTACTCCAGAAAAAATCTATTTGAGAGCAAACCGATGTTCCTAATCATAATCTTAGGATTATACACATCTTTTATTGCAAACAAAAGAATATTTTTAGGTATCTTTTCTTACCTGATATATATTTTTATAGTAAGAGATTATATGCTTGGCAGACTATTTACCCCGCTAATCCCGTTATGTATTATCACCATCATAGAATTTATTGCAGAAAGAAACCTCAGCGAGTATAAAAATAATTTCTTTAAAATTTATACTCCTGGACTGATAGTTGCAGGCATTATATTTTATTTTCTTCCCGTGATAAAACTATATGAGGACAAACTAACAAAAGGAAGATATTGGGTATCGGACGAGAGAGCGTTTTACCTCAAACCTCCGAGCAATTTTCCGGAAATGAAGTTTCGGTATATTAAACCTAATCCCAAAGTTACCTTTGTAGATTATTGCTATTCCATGCTTCATGAGCCTCTGATGGTTTCAAACAACCAGTATAATGCATATTACCTGGATCCGATGGGTTTAGCAAGTCCATTCGTTACCTATTATACCAAAAACTATGGAGGAACAGGATCAAGACCAGGGCATAGAAAAGCAGATATTGATTTTTTGAAAAACAACGGTGTTTTCGAAAGTTATGTTGAAAATAAAAACCTCATTAAAAACAAAAATTTATCTGAACTATTTGATGATGTTAACATTGTTTCCAAAGGAGACATTTTTGATTTGACAAGAATAAAAACAATCATTAAACTACATACTCATAATTATAAACAGGATATAAACTAATATGAAAAATATAATTATTACCGGTGGCGCCGGATTCATAGGTTCTCACGTTGTAAGGGAATTTGTAAAAAATAACCCGGACACAACCATCATTAATCTTGATGCACTTACCTATGCCGGAAATTTGGAAAACCTTAAGGACATTGAAAATGAACCTAATTATGTTTTCGAAAAAGCAGACATTACAAAACCTGAAGAATTAAGAAAGGTATTTGAAAAATACAATCCTGATGCAGTAGTACACCTGGCAGCAGAAAGCCATGTAGACAGGAGCATCACGGATCCTATGGCCTTCATCAATACGAACGTAAACGGAACCGCCAACCTTCTTAATTTGTGTAAAGAATTCTGGACTTTGAATCCGGATCATACACACGGAAGATTTCCTGACGAAAAAAGAACCAATTTGTTCTACCACGTTTCTACAGACGAAGTATATGGAAGCCTTGGTGAAACAGGTTTCTTCCTGGAAACTACCGCTTACGATCCGCAATCTCCATATTCCGCATCAAAAGCAGCTTCCGATCATTTGGTAAGAGCATATGGAAATACTTACGGAATGCCGTTCATCATCTCCAACTGTTCAAACAATTATGGGCCGAATCATTTTCCAGAAAAACTGATTCCGCTTTGTATTTCAAATATCATCAATGAAAGGCCATTGCCAATTTACGGTGACGGAAAATATACAAGAGACTGGTTATTTGTAATAGATCACGCAAAAGGTATCCACCAGATCTTTAATGAAGCCAGAACCGGTGAAACTTACAATATCGGAGGCTTCAACGAATGGCAGAATATTGATCTTGTAAAAGAACTGATCAAGCAAATGGATTCCAAACTTGGAAAACAGGAAGGTTATTCTGAAAAATTAATTACTTTCGTAAAAGACAGACCGGGGCACGATAAGCGTTACGCCATTGATGCAACCAAACTTAATAAAGATTTAGGCTGGAAACCATCTGTAACTTTTGAAGAAGGACTTTCGAAAACCATTGACTGGTATCTTGAGAATAAAGAATGGCTTGAGAACGTAACCAGCGGTGATTACCAGAAATACTACGAAAATCAGTATAACTAACAAACACAAAAGATGAAAGGTATCATTTTAGCCGGAGGCTCCGGAACAAGACTTTACCCTCTAACAATTGCAGTAAGCAAGCAGCTGATGCCTGTGTACGATAAGCCGATGATCTATTATCCGCTTTCAACTTTGCTGTTGGCAGGAATTAAAGATATTCTGATCATTACAACTCCTCACGATCAGCCGGGTTTCATTAAACTTTTAGGTGACGGCTCTCAGATCGGATGCAACATCGAGTATGTTGTACAGCCGAGCCCGGACGGATTAGCACAGGCCTTTATTTTAGGAGACAAATTCATTGGTAATGATCCTGTTGCATTGGTATTGGGAGATAACATTTTCTATGGTTCTGGAATGGGAACACTCTTAAAAGAAAAAACCAATCCTGATGGAGGGGTGGTTTTTGCCTATCATGTGTCCGATCCGGAAAGATATGGTGTTGTAGAATTCGATGATAATCTTAAAGCCATTTCTATTGAAGAGAAGCCTTTACACCCAAAATCGAATTATGCAGTTCCCGGCCTTTACTTCTATGATAATGAAGTGGTGGAAATTGCAAAAAACATTCAGCCTTCCACAAGAGGAGAACTTGAAATTACGGATGTAAACAACGTTTATTTAAACAAAGGAAAACTTGAAGTAGGCGTTCTGGACAGAGGTACAGCCTGGCTGGATACCGGAACATTTGATTCCCTGAACGATGCCTCTGAATTTGTAAGCGTTATTGAAAAAAGACAGGGATTCAAGATCGGGTGCATTGAGGAAATTGCTTTCAGAAATAAATTCATCAACGAAGAAAAGCTGCTTGAAACCGCTGAAAAATACGGAAAAAGTGGTTATGGTGAATATCTGAAACAACTTGTCAGAAAATAACATCAGCGTTTACGTTACAAAAATACAGTACCTTTCTTTAATCCGAAGCAAGTACATAATGTAAATTTCATATACAGGCAGATGGCAGCATCAGGCTGTGCCCCGATAGTAATTTTATAATTAACTTTGAGGGCTTAAAGAATTTTATAGACATTAATGGAATACAATAAACCACAAATTATCACATTCGATAAAATAGGATCATCACAGCTGGGTTATATTACTATTGCCGAAACGCAAAAAAATGTTCCTTTTGAGATAAAGAGAGTCTACTGGACCTATTATACACCTCATGATGTAACAAGAGGAGGACATGCCCATAAAGCACTGCAGCAGTTTATCTTTGCTGTTTCAGGAACCATTACCTTTAATACGGAGGACAAAGACGGCAACAAGGAAACTTTTACTTTAGATCATCCTACAAAAGGCTTATACATTCCCAAACTTGTATGGAGAGACATTCAGTTTTCGCATAATGCAGTGTTGCTATGTCTGGCTTCGGAAGTATATGACGAAGAAGACTATTTCAGAGATTATGAAAGCTTTAAAAGGACTACAAAAGAAAGGTAAAGAATTCAACAATCGTTATAACTAAAAAAATATGAAATTCAATAACAGGAATGTATATATTAGTGAGAAAGCTACAATTGGCAAAAATGTCAGAATAGGCGACAACACTGTTATTTATGACAATGTAATAATCGGTGATAATTCTATTATCTGCAATGATTGTATAATAGGTGAACCAATCAATGATTACTACTTTAACAGCGGCTATGAAAACCCTGAAACAATATTAAACGAAGGTGCTTTCATCAGAAGCCACAGTATTATTTATGCAGGCTCTGTTTTTGGAAAGAATTTTTCCACGGGGCATCGTGTAACAATAAGAGAACATTCGAAGTTTGGGAATAACTGCAGAATCGGAACTGTATCCGATATTCAGGGATATGTAGAATTTGGAGACAACTGCTGGCTGCACAGCAATGTGCACATTGGGCAGCAATCTAAAATAGGAAATTATGTATTTATTTATCCCTATGTCGTCTTTACTAATGATCCGACCCCTCCTTCAGATATCTGCACAGGCCCTACTGTGGGTGATTTTTCCCAAATTGCTGTGGGTACAGTTCTTCTGCCAGCTGCAGAGATAGGAAAACATTGTTTAGTAGGAGCCCAATCTCTGGTAGGAGGAAAATATGACGATTATTCTCTGGTTATTGGAAATCCGGCAAAAAAAATCAAGGATGTACGTGAGCTCAAATCAAGAAATGCAGATAAGTCCCATTACCCCTGGCCTTATAATTTCTCAAGAAACATGCCTTGGGAAGAGGAAGGGTTTGAAAATTGGAAATTAAAAAACGGTTACGAAAATGATTAATTTTTTAGATTTAAAAAAAATAAACCTTAAGCATCAGGAAGAAATTGAGAACAAACTTCTGAGCGTTTTCCGAAGCGGATGGTATTTGCTGGGAAGCGAGCTTAAAAACTTTGAGACCAACCTGGCATCATATATAGGTTCAGAATATGCATTGGGAGTTGCCAACGGTCTGGACGCCCTTCGTCTTATCTTCAGAGCTTATATTGAACTGGGAATCATGCAGCCCGGTGATGAAGTTATAGTACCCGCCAATACTTATATTGCTTCCGTTCTGGCCTTGTCCGACAACGGACTCGTTCCTGTATTTGTAGAGCCGGATGCCAGTACTTATAATATCGACATCTCAAAAATTGAAGAAAAAATAACGCCGAAAACAAAAGCCATCCTTATCGTTCACCTTCAGGGAAGAATTGTTTTTTCAGAAGAGCTTAAAAATATAGCCGCAAAGCATAATCTAAAGATTGTAGAAGACAATGCACAGGCTATTGGCGCAGAATGGAAAGGCATTAAATCAGGAAATCTGGGTGATGCTGCAGGTTTCAGCTTTTATCCTGGAAAAAACCTGGGAGCTTTAGGGGATGCAGGAGCGGTAACTACAAATGACAAAGATGTATTTGAGGCTATCCGTGCTATTGCCAACTATGGTTCAAACCAGAAATATGTAAACACTTACAAAGGATTAAATTCAAGGCTGGATGAAATTCAGGCCGCTGTTCTGGATGTGAAGCTGAAATATATTGGCCACGAAAACGGAACCCGAAGAGAAATTGCTAAAAAATTCATTTCCGGGATCAACAATCCAAAAATCATCCTTCCCGAAAATCCTGCCGATGAAAACGAGCACGTATGGCATGTTTTTGTGATAAGAACAGAAAACAGGGATGAGCTTCAGGCCTATTTAACGGAAAAAGGGATCGGTACTATTATCCACTATCCTATTCCGCCGCATAAACAGGAAGCTTACAAAGAATATAACCACCTTTCATTCCCTGTTACCGAAAAAATGCATGAAGAAGTACTGAGCCTTCCGATTTCTTCTGTTTTAGAGGAAAAAGAGATCCAGGCCATTATAGAAGCCGTTAACGGATTCCAGGCGTAGTGAATAATGCCGTAATTAATGACGGAAATATTCTGAACAAATAATAATTCACATTATAAATTTAAAAAACTATTGGCTTTATAGCTGGTAGTTTTTTGTTCATAATAACAAATTTCAATATATTCGTTGTTGTTTTTGAAATTATATGACGAATTTTTCATCACCAAAAAGTCCGAATAAGAATTAAATATTTTAAATTTGCAAAAAAATACACAAATGAATGAATCACAACAGAAGTGGACAGAAACAATAGATGATGGCCATTCCTTGTTTGATCTGAAGCTAAAGGAAGTCTGGAAATACAAAGATCTTGTTTACATGTTTGTAAAAAGAGACTTTGTATCAAGTTTTAAACAAACAATATTAGGGCCTATTTGGTTTTTTATCAATCCCATTTTTACTACAATTACCTATCTAATTATTTTCGGAAAATTTGCGAAACTTCCTACAGACGGAGCACCAGGTATATTGTTTTATCTGGCGGGGGTAACCCTATGGAATTATTTTTCCGGAGCACTTCTGGGTACCACAAATACCTTCACAGGTAACGCCAGTATTTTTGGCAAAGTATATTTCCCCAGACTTGTAACGCCCATTTCAATCGTTATTTCCAACCTGATGCGGTTAAGTGTGCAGTTTCTTTTATTTCTGGCTGTCTGGCTTTATTATCTTATCAACAACGAAATTCATCCCAACTGGTGGGTGCTGGCTACGCCGTTTCTCATCATCATCATGGCTTTGTTTGCGTTAGGAACCGGAATGATATTTTCATCACTTACAACAAAGTATAAAGATCTTACTATGCTGCTGGCATTTGGCGTTAGTTTACTTATGTATGCAACTCCGGTAATCTATCCTGTATCCATGCTGCCCGGCTATTTCAGAAGCCTGGCAAAGTACAATCCCCTGACCGGTATTTTTGAATGTTTCAAATACGGCTGGCTGGGTGTCGGAGATTTTTCCCCTTCCATGCTTATCATAAGTACAATTATTACTATTGTTCTTTTATTTATTGGAATCATTACATTCAATAAGGTGGAAAGATCCTTCATGGATACCGTATAAATGTGTATAAAACACTTTGATTAATTAAAAAAATTTAAAAATGCTAGCTTTAAAAGCAGAAAATATATCAAAACAATACCGTTTGGGGCAGGTGGGAACAGGAACACTTTCTCATGACCTCAACAGATTCTGGCACAAAATAAGAGGAAACGAAGATCCTTATCTGAAAATAGGAGAAATTAATGACAGAACAACAAAAGGAACTTCCGATTATGTATGGTCTTTACGCGACATTAATTTTGAAGTAAAGCAGGGTGATGCCGTAGGAATTGTAGGAAGAAACGGTGCAGGAAAATCTACCCTGCTAAAATTATTGAGTAAAGTAACCAAACCAACTACAGGAACAATCCGCACCAACGGGAGAATTGCGTCTCTGCTGGAGGTAGGAACAGGTTTTCACCCTGAAATGACGGGCCGTGAAAACGTATTTCTGAATGGTGCCATTTTAGGAATGACCCGTAAAGAAATCACCAGGAAATTTGATGAAATTGTAGATTTCTCAGGTGTTGAAAGATACATTGATACCCCGGTAAAAAGATATTCTTCAGGAATGTATGTGCGTCTGGCATTTGCTGTGGCAGCACACTTAGAATCTGAAATTTTAATTGTTGACGAGGTTTTAGCTGTAGGTGATGCAGATTTCCAGAAAAAATGTCTTGGAAAAATGGGTGATGTAACGAAAGGCGAAGGAAGAACCATCTTGTTTGTAAGCCACAACATGACAGCCATTAAAGAGCTTTGTAACACCGGAATATTGCTGAACCAGGGGCAATTGGCCTACAGCGGCAATATACTTGATACCATTATAGAATACCAGAAAAATTCTGAAACCCAAAGCAAGTATCTTCACGAAGGACCTGTTGAAACGGCAATGGGCAATGATAACATAAGAATTCTTGAATTCTCTGCCGAGCCGGCACAAGGTGAATTAATAGACATAGAATCCGGAATTCTGGTAAAATTAAGATTCTTCAATTCAAAACCGGGAATCAACCTGGATACTACGTTTGAACTCAGAACCTATGAAGAAGTTCCCGTTTTTCATACAGGAGTTTTAATTACCACCAATAATGATTCGGAAGCAAAGGAATACAGTGTAGAATTTACACTTCCAAAGCATTTACTGAATGCCGGAAACTATTATTTCAAATTGATTTTCGGTGAGGATCAAAGAATTCCGTTGTATATCACTTCCAGTACAATCGGCTTTGAAGTTGAAAATGTAAAACTTGGAAAGAATATTGCGCTTCTTCCGGGAATTATCAGGCCTCAGTTTGATTTTAAAATATTTTAAATTAACCCGAAACAACACACAGAGAAGGTTAATCAGCTGCAAAAGAGAAATTTACAAAAGATGGTTTCCGGTACAGATAAAATTCAATACCGAAGAAAATAAACAGGAATGCTTTTGTTTTAAATTGTCCTGCAAAGGAATATAAATTACCCAAATCAGCCCGTAGAAAATCAAATATATTGGGAGAGGATAAAATATGGGATAACTCTGAGTTCTTTTGAGAAAACAAAAAAGATGTTTTACGGTCCTGACAGGATTTCATCAATAATTTGTTTTTAAAATCTAAACAACCGGTAGCTCAGGTTAATCAATATCAGTAAACTTTCAAAAGCACAGGAACTTGGTAAAAAAAGATATACATATCAATCCGGAAAAGTTATTATATTCAAATAAGGTGTATTTCGAATCATGTATTCGGACTGCACAAAAATTATTTGAAGAAAATCTTTATGAAGACTGCATAAATTATATTGAAAAAACAGCTTCTTTCGGATGGTTCAATTTTTCGGGGTACTATAAAAGCGGACCTTTAGAACTGCTTTTAACTGAAATTCAGCAAAAGATTTTACCAACAGCTTCTCATCAGCAAAAAACCGGTAAAACAAATAGAATACTTCATATCTGCTCGGAAGTATATACCTCGGGCGGGCATTCTAAATTGCTTTATAACTGGATTAAAAATAATTCTTCAAACACACACACAATACTAAGTACCCGGCTTTCCCTGGAAGAAATGAAAGAGATCAGTAATTTCTATCTAAAAGGCAGTATTGATGTGGAGCATGTGAGTGTAAAATCCTCGTCTAAAATAGAATCTGTCAAACTTTTAAACGGGCAGCCCCTGAATGATTATGACATAATAGCACTTCATATTCATCCGGACGAGACCATTACAAACATCATTTTATCTCAAAAAGATATTACAACACCTGTTTGTTTTATCAACCATGCAGATCATGTATTCTGGCTGGGAACATCTGTTGCGGATATGGTTCTTCAAATCAGGGAATCCAGTATAGCGATTGATGTGGAAAGACGCTGCATTTTAAAAGAGAGACAGTTCTTTTTGCCTATTCCTATAGAAACAGCTAATGAAATAAAAGAAGAAGAAGAAACTACCACCGATGAAACTCATGTCATCAATTTATTAAGTACAGGAACAGCCTACAAATACAATCCCAACGAACACTACAATTTTCTGAGAGAAGCTTATAAGATTGTAGAAGAAAATACTGACGTCATCTTCAATATTGTAGGGATTAATTCCGATTCTGACTATGCTAAAGAATACCGGCATGAAAGAATTGTTTTACATGGAATTGTATCTTCACAGAAGCTGGCTGAAATTGAAAAAGAAACTGACATTTATATTGAAGGCTTCCCAATGCCTTCCTTTACAGCGCTTCTTCAGGCTGCTTTACGTAAGATACCTTTTGCCCTTCATTATAATCCACTATCTGCATTCAGACTTTTCAGCGATAATAATGAACATCACATAGTTTATCCAAAAAACCTGGACGAATGGCATTCCAACATCAGAATGCTGATTCAGGATGCGAAATACAGAACAGAAACCTCACAAAAACAACAGGAATATGTGCTGAACAATTACAGTATAGAAGTATGGAAATCCCGTATTCAGGAACTCTATCAAATAATGGATAATAAAAAGCATGCTTACCGGATGCCTGATCCGGACAGATACTATGACGGTGACAATGAAAAAGTGTTGGTAACTGTTGATAAAAGAAGGCTTTCACATTATAGGTTCACAGAGAAAATGTCATTAACCGGAAAATATTTTGTTTATAAAATGACAAAGCTTAAAAATCCTAACATTGACTATTTTCATAAGAAACAATTAATAAAATACTTTCTTAAAAAATAATGAGTACAGCTACACCAATTAACAGGAAAAATAATTTTGATTTTCTCCGACTGCTATTCTTTAAATTAAGAACCATAAGACTCATACCGGCAAGTATTGTTATTACCTATATTTTCGCGTATAGCTCGTGGCATCTGATTGAAAAAAGAATGTTAACGTATAAAAATCTGATTAAATGACCCCTCAAAACTATCAAAACAGGCTTGCTATAGTTATCCCCTACTATAAAATAGATTTTTTTGAGGAAACCATTAAATCTGTTGCCGCACAAACCAACAAAAATTTTGTTTTATATATAGGAGATGATGCCAGCCCGGATGATCCTGTAAGCATCATTGAAAAACATCTTCACGATGAAAGTTACTTTTATTTCAGATATGAAGAAAATTTAGGCGGTAAAAATCTGGCCCTGCAATGGGAAAGAGTTTTAGAACATGTAAAAGAAGAATGGTTCCAGGTTTTGGGTGATGACGATGTTATTTCCGAGAACTTTGTAGAAGAATTTTACAATAACCTTCAAACTGCGGAATCCAGAAATATATCTGTCATGAAATTTTCCCATCAGTGGGTTGATGAGAAAAACAATGCTATAGAAAAGTATGCTTATAACTTTTCAGAGATAAAACCTACAGAATTTTTCATTAAAAAATATAACCACGAGATACAAAGCAGTCTTTCCGAGAATATTTTTAAACTTGATATGTATAAAAGAATTAAGTTTGAAAAAATAACATTAGCCTGGGGAAGTGATGATCTGGCTATATTTTTATTTGCTGCCGGAAATCCTATTTTATATATTAAAAACAGTGTGGTAAAGGTCCGTATTTCAGGATCAAGTATTTCAGGATCTGCAGATTTCTCAGATCAAAAGCAGAAAGCCTATTTTGAATTAAGGGAAAGGCTTATAGAAAAATACTCTTCACTGTTTGATGATCAGTTTATGTCAAAAGTAGTGGAAGAATATTTGAGCATCAGTAATTATCATACCTACAATGCTCATTACTCAGCAATTTTCTATTACCTTAAACATTTTAAAATCAAAGCTTTTTTAAAAGCACTCAAAAAAATTTATTATATTAAAAAGAAATGGCGCCAAAAATCTCTATCATAGTACCCTGCTATAATCAAGGGCCTTATCTTGATGAATGCCTGCAGTCCATATTAGAACAATCCTATACCCATTGGGAGTGTATCATTGTAAATGACGGTTCTACAGACAATACAGACGTTTTGGCAAAACACTGGGCCGGTAAAGATCCTCGTTTTCATTATGTATATAAAGAAAATGGAGGCATATCTTCAGCAAGAAATGCCGGACTTGAAAAAGCTTCCGGAGAATACGTACAGTTTCTGGATGCCGATGATATCATAGACCGTCAGAAATTTGCCAAAAGCCTCTCCCACGATAAATATTATCCGCTGATCATAAGCCAGTTCACAATCTACAAAAACAAAACTCACTATCCCGGATACAACCATATTGAAAAGGATTTTGCAACGTTTGACGGAATTGTATTTGGCTGGAATCTTAAATTCACCATACCTATACATTGTGCCTTAATTTCCGTAAAACTGCTTGAAGGATTTAAGTTTGACACCAATTTAAGCATCAATGAAGACTGGCTGATGTGGATTTATATCACCCGCAACAATCCTGAAGTGCTTCTGATTGATGAACCACTGGCCCATTACCGTAAAGAAGATGATAAAAAAAGCTTATCCTCCGATCCTTATAAAGTTCTTCGCCAGAGAACAACAGTTCTTCCTATTCTGAAGAAATTATATGGGGACGACCTGCATGACAGGCTTGCTTATCACATGATTGAAACCCACATCACCCAGCTGTCCCAATTGAAAACCGAATTCAATAAAGTTACAGGCGGCAGAGTGATCGCAGGATATCTGGCGTTTAAAAAATATTATTACAACCTTTTTCAGAAAAAATAACTGAATTTTCAGAACCAATGACAGCATCCGTAGCCCTTTGTACCTATAATGGTGAAAAATATATAGCAGAACAGCTGGAAAGTATTCTCAGCCAGGCAAAACCTGTGTCTGAGATCATTATTTGTGATGATAATTCTACTGATGGAACTTCAAAAATACTTTCCGATTATTCAGCACGTTATCCGGATATCATAAAAATTCACCGGAATACAGAAAACATAGGATACGTTGAAAACTTTGAAAAAGCAATGAGCATGTGCACCAGAGATCTTGTATTCTTATGTGATCAGGATGACCGCTGGAATCAGGATAAAACTGCAGTGATCACAGAAATCTTTGAACAGCATCCTCATGTTAACATCGTATCCCATAACATTAAACTTTTTGGGGAAAACATCAACAGCACCGAAGAAATTACATATTGGGACCTTGATGCTATAGACCCTGATCATTTTACACAGCCGCAGGACATTGTAAAAAGAATTTTATTTAAAGGAAATATATTTCCCGGAATGAGCATGGCCGTCCGAAATACTTTTCTGAAAGAGAATCTTCCCCTGAAAAAAATTAATTCCACGATTATTCACGATTATGAACTCCTTCTGATTGCTTCCGATAAAGATTCCGTATGGATAGAAAAAAGAATTCTGGGAGGATACCGTATACATCCGAAACAAAGCATAGGATACAAAACATTTGCTTATTTTAATGCTTCTGAAAAAGAAGTTTTATCCCGTGATTCAGTTTTTGCCATATTCAAAAGATTCCCGTTTGTAAAAAATGCAATTCAAAAACTCAGCCTTACTACAGAACTTGAAAAAGAGTATAAAACATACTGTATTCAGCAATATAAGAATTATATCAAAAGCCTTCCCCTTTTGCACAGCTGGATCACCAGGTTAAAAATGAAATACTATTTTCATATATTTGATTACCTTAAATAGGTTGCTGGTAATTCTTATACATGAAAACTTTCTTACTTACACAAATTGAAAAAAAAGATAACGTATGATTATAGGCAACGGACTTATTGCTAACTCATTAAGAAATATTGATTCAGAAGACAACCTGTTCTTTGCTTCCGGTGTTTCCAATTCCCTCGAAACCAAAAACTCTGAATTTGAAAGAGAATTCAGCCTTGTGAAAAACACTTTGGAAAAATACTCTGAAAGTAAATTTATATATTTTTCAACATTAAGCGTAAACGATCAGTCGAAACAGGACAGTCCTTATATTTTACATAAGCTTCAAATGGAGAATTATATTAAAGAGAATTCCGGCAATCATCTTATTCTCCGGGTCGGAAATATTGTAGGAAAAGGAGGAAACCCCAACACCCTGTTTAATTATTTAAGGACCCAGATTACCGGAGATCATACATTTAACGTTCATAGCCATGCTAGAAGACTGCTGATTGATATGGATGATATTCATAAATTTTTAGTGGAAATTTGTCCTTATTTAAAAAATCAGACGATCAACTATGCTTTCCCTTATTATTATAATTTACAGGAAATTATAGGAGCCATTGAAAAAAAAGTAAATAAAAAAGCTATTTATAATGAAGTAAATGAGGGAGATTTTTATCAGGTTTCATTTGAGGACAGCGTTAATCGGTTTTTCTCAGACGTCAACCCTGAGGATTATATAGAATCTTTAGTCAAAAAGTATATTTAAAGCCGCGAAAAGATGAAGATTTATTTTATTATTGTAACCTATAATGCCATGAAATGGGCAGAAAGATGTTTTACAAGTTTACGGAATTCCAATATTCCCGTAAAATCAATAGTTATTGATAATGGCTCTACCGACGGAACCCAGGACTATATTAAAACTCATTTCCCGGAGGTAGATTTTATACAGTCTGCCGAAAATTCCGGATTCGGGAAAGCCAATAACCAGGGAATAGAGAAAGCATATAAAGAAGGAGCTCATTTTGTATACCTTATGAATCAGGATGCCTGGATTTTTCCAGACAGCGTAGAGCAATTGCTGGAAGCTTATAATCATTATCCGGAGCAGGAGAAAATCGGTATTTTAAGTCCTATGCACTTGGATGGAACCGGGAAAAAATTTGATCTTCACTTTGAAAATTACCTTGCTCAGGATTGTAAGAATAACAGATTTCTTTCCGATGTTTTTCTTGGCGATGTAAAGCCTTTTTATGAAATAAAATTCGTGAACGCGGCTCATTGGTTCATTCCCAGAAAAGTGCTTGAAAAAGTAGGAGGCTTTAATCCTTATTTCTTTCATGGTGCTGAAGATTACGATTACATTAACAGGGTTACCTATTTCGGGCTGAAAATCATTGCCTGCCCGAAAAGTAAAGTGGTGCACGATGCAAAAGTCCAGGATTTCCAGAAAGAGGAAATGAAAGATCCCGCTGAAGTATTGGCAAGGAAAAGACTTTCCATGCAAATGCAGAGAGAAACGAAGTACATGAACCCCAATTTTGATTACAACATCGGCCGGGAGAAAAAAGCTTTTATCACATCTCTTATGAAACACGGTATCCAGAGAAATACCAGCGAATACAAGTTTTACCTGGACCAGTATAAATTCTTTTCAAAAAGGTTTGATGAGATTCAGGCCTACCGGAAAGTATCTATGAGTGGTAATCATCCCTATTTAAATATTTAAAAGATTTAATATGGAAAAGTTCCCCATAAGCATCTGCATTCTCTCCTGGAAAAGTGCTGCCAATCTGAAAAACACATTAAGATCATACAAAAAGTATGGCCTTCTGGATATGGTGGATGATATTACGATTCTGTTTCAGGAAGTAAATAATGATGACAAAAAAGTAGCAGAAAAATACAATATTAAATACATTGGTTTAAAAGAAAATGTTGGAATAGGAAAAGGTATGAAAATGCTTGCTGAAAATGCATCTTCTCAAAACATCCTCTTCCTTGAGCATGACTGGGAACTGATTGAAGATAAAAACACCCTTTTTCCCCAGTTAAAAGGAGGGCTGGAATTATTAAATAACGGCTTTGATGTTGTGCGCTACCGAAGCAGAAAAAATCCGGGCTATCCTCTGATATCCATCAGGCATAAAGGTAAAGAACTGGAATATTATGATGACTGGCACGAATGCACGTCCCCTCACCTTCTGGAATCCCTGCACTGGCTGGATCCGGCAGTAGAATTCCCCGATAAGATACAGAAACAGGGAGACTTTTTTGTAACCACATCGCGGTGGGCCAACTGGACAAACAATCCTTATCTTGTCAGAAAAAGCTACCTGCTTGAAAAAATTCTTCCTTTCTCAGGAGAATCCGTTTCGCTGGAAAGAAATATTGCTTCCTGGTGGGTAAAGCAGGACTTTAAAATAGCGCAGGGCGAAGGCCTTTTCACCCATAAGGATCTTGTTAAATATCCAAAGAAAAGCCTGCTCCGGAAAATACTTAACAAATTGAAAAATAAATTAAAATAAAGACGAATGAAAATCCTTTTCCATGAGAACGAACTCAATTACAGAGGGACTTCCATCGCATTATATGATTATGCCGACTTCAATGAAAGATATCTGGGAAATGAATCTGTCATCGTATACAATAAAACGCTCCCTACCAACCATCCGCTTGGGATTGAAAAATTTGAAAAAAGATTTCAGGTCTTCGATTATTCGGATTTCAATGAGGTAGATACTATCATAAAAAACAATAATATTGATTTGTTTTACGCCATTAAAAACGGGTTTTACGACAATATAGAGACTAAGGAATGCAAAACAGCTGTTCATAGTGTTTTTAAATATTTTGAACCTCATGGGGATATTTATGCCTACGTATCTGAATGGCTCAGCGAAGAAATGACGCAGGGCAAATCTCCGTTTGTACCCCATATGGTCAATTTTGAAAATGAAACTCATGAAGATCTTAGAGCCGAGCTTAACATTCCAAAAAATGCCAAAGTATTCGGATATTATGGAGGCGGACAAAGCTTTAATATCGGTTTTGTACAGAAAACGGTAGAAAAAATTGCCTCTGCATACAAAGACGTTTATTTTATCTTCATGGGCGTTGATACGTTCGTGAAAAAAAAATGGTGGAAATCTGCTCCGTCAAACATCAAATTTTTACCTCCAAGCTCAGATGTTCTGATGAAGCTTAAATTCATCAATACATGTAACGCTTTACTTCACGGCCGTGAAAGAGGGGAAACATTCGGAATTACCGTTGCAGAATTTGCCATTAAAGGAAAACCGGTCATCACCTTTGCAGATTCACCTGAAAAAGCACATATCAATCATCTGAAAAATCAGGCTTATTACTACAAAAATGCAGGAGAGCTTAAAAATATACTTCTGGATTCAGATTTAAGTTTGTCTGCCAGGGAATTATATGAGAAATTCTTACCCAATCCGGTAATGGACAAATTTAAAGAAGTATTTATTGATTAAATATGAAATCAAAGGTCATTAATTACATCATCGGTATCATATTCCTTATATATTATTTCATTAGTATACAGAACTCCTATCTTCAGATTGTAACGTATAAAAACGGCTGGTATTTAGGCGAATGGATCATTAATTACCAGGACGGCGGCTTCAAAAGAAGAGGCCTGTTTGGGAGTATATTTATATTTCTGAATGAGATTACCCACATTAACCTGGAATATCTGGTATTTTCATTCCTGTTTGTGATATACACAGTATTTTTCTGTTTACTGATTAAACTGTTCTGGAAAAATAAGAACAACCTGGTAACAATAGCTATCTTACTTCTTCCCTCGGCTTTTGGAATGCTTTTAAAAGATCCAACTATTGCAGCGAAAAAGGATATTTTTGTCATGCTGCTGTATCTTGTATACTTTATGTCGTTGAAATCAAAAATGATTATCGGTGACTTTGTAATAACCTTTTTTATTATCATTTCCATCTTAAATCATGAAGCTTCTTTTTTTTATCTGCCATTTGTAGCGTTTACTTATTTTATTAAAAATGAAGGTCCTGCAATGAGTAAACTCAAGAAAATTTTCATTTTTCAGATACTGCCTGCCGTCATCACTATGGCTGTTCTTTACAAATTCGGAATGGATATAAGAACAGATCATTCCATTGTATTTTTAAAAGAACACGGCCTTCAGCTTGGCCAATTAGGAATCTATGAATATGATCCCCATTTTGATGTTCTGAATTTTTACAAAGAACATATTTACGGCTACCAGACCTACAGCATCAGTATGGTAATCAGCATACTGACTTTTGGGATATATTATAAATTTAATGAGCTTAAAATTAATTTCGTATTCATTGCAGTACAGGTGCTTTGTTTAGCGCCCTTATTTTATATAGCATACGACTGGGGAAGATGGATCAATATCCTTTTCTCTTTATTAACGATATACATTGCAGGTGAAAAAACACTGGCAAGCAATACCAGAAAAGATATAACAGCTCTTATACTGATTGCATTTAATGCTTTATGGAGTATGATGGTCCTGCATCAGGGATTCGTAACTTTTCCTGCTCTTGACTCCCTTATAAAACGGGCATACTATTTTATCTTTTATAAAATTCAGAAAGTACTTTTTTAGCTGTAAAAATCTAATCATTGGAAGTATAAACAATAAATCAGGACTTTCTTTTAACATGGTGAATATGGATAGAATCAACAGAATCATTTTGATACAAATTTCCCAAATAAGAAGTATTTTATAAATCTGTCGTAAATTTGTCTATCCGAAAATAAAATTAATGATGAAAAACAATATATTATGTGTGGAATAGCCGGAATTATAACCAATAACGCCCGAAATTACCAGAATGAAATTCAAAGAATGACGGATGCCATCGCCTACCGCGGGCCGGATTCGGCACATCATGAATTTTATGACAATGCAGCTTTGGGGCATCGCAGGCTTTCTATTATAGATCTAAACAGCCTATGTTTTTGTACTCTTTGGGGAACACAATAACAAAAAAATTATAAAATGATTAACATTTAAAATTATTTATATGGCAAACTATCTGAAATCCCTCAAAAGTATATTCTTTCAAGAAGGTCCAATAAATTTTATTAATAGAAAATTAAATATCTCCTATCTTGATAACAGAAAACTTTATACAATTAAATACAACAACCAGAAAACCAAAATCTATCTCAATAAAAGATTCGGATATGTAGATTTTTATATTTTTGAAAATGGAATTTATGAGCAATATATTGTAGATGATATAAGGAATGTTCTTTCAAAAGATAAAGTTTTATTAGACATAGGAGCTAATATTGGGCAACACAGCTTACTTTTAGCCCCTTATTGTAAACAAATTTTTGCGTTTGAACCTATTCCCGATGTTTATCATGAGTTTAGCGAAAGTATTAAAAAAAATAATTACAAAAATATTAAACTATTTAATGCTGCAATCGGTGATCGTTCTGAAACAAAATCATTTAATTTTATGACAGGGCATGCAGGGATGAGTTCATTTGTAGAGATCGATCATCCTGGAAAGAAAGTAATTACTGTTCAAATAGAGCCTTTAGAAAAAATTATAAATAATGCCAAGTTTGACGTAGTGAAAATGGATGTAGAAGGATACGAAGCTGTTGTAATATTAGGCAATAAAGATATTTTCTTAAAAAACAGACCTATTTTTTTCATGGAATTTTGCCCTATGGCAATTGACCAACAAGGCTCTCATACCTCCCGCGAACTTTTAAAATTCTTTTTAGATAACAACTTCAAAATACATAGCAGAGTACTTAATAAAGACTTTTACAGCTTAGAAGAAGAACTTTTAATAAATGATAATTTAGTTATTTCACCGGTTTAATTTTAATGACAGCCTCAGTAATTATTATGGTTCATAATGAAGGGTAGTTTTTGGAAAAATATGTGGTGTCTGTAGTGCATTTTGATGGAGTAAAAGAAGTTATTTTAGTAGAAGACAAATCAACAGATAATTCCTTAGACATCTGCCGTAAACTGAAGGTAGAAAATCCGAAAATTAAGCTACACCATCATCCTGATAAAAGAAAATTACGGAGCGGTAGCTACAAGAATCCTAGGATTAGAGAAAGCTCAATTAGAATTTACACCTTTTTTAGATGCTGATAACATTTTTACCTTCCCAATCGTTTTGATGCGGAAAAAGAGATTTTAAAAGATGAAAAGATTGAAGATATTTTTAGAGCCATTGGTGTGGAATGTTTAACCGAAAAAGAAAGAAAGGAATTTCAGGATAAGTTTAATCAACAGCAAATTTCCCAAATAAGAAGTATTTTATAAATCTGTCGTAAATTTGTCTATCCGAAAATAAAATTAATGATGAAAAACAATATATTATGTGTGGAATAGCCGGAATTATAACCAATAACGCCCGAAATTACCAGAATGAAATTCAAAGAATGACGGATGCCATCGCCTACCGCGGGCCGGATTCGGCACATCATGAATTTTATGACAATGCAGCTTTGGGGCATCGCAGGCTTTCTATCATAGATCTGTCTGAAAATGGGATACAGCCCATGTTTTCCAGTACAAAAAATGAATGCATTGTACTGAACGGGGAAATTTACGGTTACTCTGAAATAAAAGACCAGTATTCCGATTACCCTTACCGTGGAAGCTCGGATACAGAAGTGATTCTTGCTATGTACCAGAAAAAAGGAAAAAACCTGATTCATGACCTTCCCGGAATGTTTGCTTTTGCGATCTGGGATGAAGAAAAACAGGAACTGTTCTGTGCCAGAGACCGTTTCGGGGAAAAACCTTTTTATTATGCTATCGGGAAAAACGGTGAATTTATTTTTGCTTCCGAAATTAAAGCTATTCTTGCTTCAGGACTGATAAAACCGGAAATTGATACAGCACAGATTGCCTACTATTTAAAAAACGGATATATTCACCCTCATAAAACGATTTACAAAAATATTTTCAATCTCAAACCTGCCCATACATTAGTATTAAAAAATGGAAAAGCAGAGGTAAAGCCATACTGGACCATTCCTACTGAAACCTCAACGTTAAGTTTGGATGAAAGCATTGAAAAATTTAAGCATCTTCTGGATATAGCTATAAAGAAACAGTTGGTAGCTGATGTCCCTGTAGGCTCTTTCCTTTCCGGCGGTCTGGATTCCAGTACTATTGTTGCCGTTGCTTCCAAATACAAGGAAAACATAAAAACCCTGGTTTACGGCTACGAAAGCGGCGACTTAAACGAGATGCCGTATGCACAGGCCATTGCAGATAAATATAAAACCGACCATCATATTCTTCTGGATAAAAAACAGAAGATTTCCGAGACCCTTCAGGAAGTATATTCATACATGGATGAGCCGTTAATGGACTCTTCCCTTCTTCCTACCCATCTCATTTTCAAAGAAGCATCGAAAGATCTGAAGGTAATCCTTTCAGGGGATGTGGGTGATGAACTGTTTGGTGGTTATACTTTCTATAAATATAACATAGACCTTTCCCAAAAGGGCTTCTATCCTGAATATCTCTCAAAGATGATCCTTTTGGCTGGCAAATTCAGAGATGTTGGCTCCGAAAGGCGCGTAAGGGCACAATATAAAGATACCATAGATTATCATCAGAATAAAGTAAGGAATTATTTCTCCGTTGCAGAAATCAGAAATCTCGGGATCACCGATGAAATTCCGGGACAGGATTTCAGCTTTAACCCCACTAATGAAGATTATAATGACCTCATGCGTATTGACCTGGAGAAATATGTACCCGCCAATATGCTTCTTAAGGGAGACAGAACCTCTATGTACAATTCCGTAGAGGTAAGAATTCCTTTCCTTGATATTGATTTTGCAGAATTCTGTATCCAGATGCCGTGGCAGTATAAGGTAAACTCTACAGAAGATAAGATTATACTGAGAAAAGCCTATTCCCAGGCATGGACAGAAGAAATTGCAAAGCGTGGCAAGAACGGCTTCGGGGCTTCTGTAACCGAATGGTTCAAAGAACCGGAGCTTCAGAGCCTAAGCAAAGAACTCCTTGAAAACAAAAACAGCTATATCTTCAAGTATCTGGATTTTAACGAGGTACAAAAAAAGCTTAACAAACACCATCAGCACTGGAGTCTGCTGATCCTTGCACTTTGGTTTCAGAACAATAAAAATCATTTACAGTAATGATGAGAATAGGTCTGGCGGAAAATGGCTATCCCATTAAAAGAAATATCCTGAATAAGGTTCCGGGATATGAGTATGTTTTTCTAAGAAAGAACAACAATCTTTTCCATTCACTAGCTACTGTAAAAAAAATCTTATTCAGGAAGAAAACGGATTTTGAAGGGAAGTATTTCTTTTATCAAAGTCCCAAGATTGATGTCCTTCATCTTTATAACGATATCAATTATTCTTCCCAGAAGTGGGTGGCTTCTTTTGAAACGCTTGTTCCCAGGTTTCCCGAAACCAAAGATGACCATCAGAAAACCGAACCTCAGCATACCCGTAATAAAAAAACGGAAAATGCATTCGGGAAAATCAGTAAAAAAAGCTGTCTGGGAATTATTTCAATTTCTCAGGCTTCTGCCAATATCCAGCTGGAACTTCTGAAAAACTACCCTGAATTTCAGGAAAATGTAAAGTCTAAGCTTTCAGTTATTCATCCCTCTCAGGAAATTATTTCAAGAGATTCGGAAGAGATCTACAAAAACATGGAAACATTTCACCTTATTTTTGTAGGAACCCAGTTTCATCTGAAAGGTGGCTCTGAAATGATAGACGTTTTAAAGAAATTAAGACAAAAGTATAATTTCAAACTTAGCATTATCTCTTCTTTTAAAACAGATAATTACGTAACCAGAGTCACTGAAAAAGAAGCTCAGGAAACCCGGGAAATGCTCAAAAAAGAAGAATGGATCAACATTTATGAAAACATTCCTAACGAAAAAGTGATAGAGCTTATCAAAAGTGCCCATTTCGGTCTTTTGCCGACCTGGTCTGACACTTATGGCTTTTCTGTTTTGGAAATGCAGGCAGCAGGTGTTCCCGTAATTACAACTGACATCCGTGCTTTGCCTGAAATTAATAATGAAAGCTGTGGATGGCTTATTCATCTTCCCCAGAACCGTTTAAAGCAGGCTCTTTATTTTACTGCTGATCAACGGGAAGATCTTAAAAAGACATTGAAAACCCAGTTGGAAAATATTCTGGAAAATATTTTTACAAATCCGGAACAGTTGCCTGAAAAGTCAAAAAAATCATTGGAAAGGATCAGAAAGGAACATGATCCCGCTATTGTAAGTGAAAAATTAAAAGCAATATACAGTAAAGCATGAATATTTCAGTAATTATACCGGTTTACAACGCTTCCGAATTTCTGGAGAAAGCTGTAGATTCTGCTTTACAGTTTGAGGAAGTAAGGGAAGTTGTACTTGTTGAAGACAAATCCACCGACAATTCACTGGAAGTTTGTCAAAAACTTGTTGTAAAAGATTCCAGAGTGAAATTATATCAGCATCCGGACAAAGGAAACCACGGGGCCGGAGCTACAAGAAACCTGGGACTGGAAAAAGCAGGCTGTGAATTCATCTCTTTTTTAGATGCTGATGATCATTATTTACCCAATCGTTTTAATGCAGAGAAAGAGATTTTTAAAGATGAAAAAATTGAAGGTGTTTTTGGAGCCATTGGGGTAGAATATTTAACTGAAAAAGGCCGGAAAGAGTTTCAGGATAAGTTTAAAGACATTTCTTTAACCACCGTTAATTTTCCTGCAGAAGGCAAAGAGGTTCTGAAAGGCTTGCTGGGCTTGACTCTCAGGGTTTTCGGAACGTTCTTTCATTTGAATGCGCTTACCTTAAGAAAATCTTCTTTAGTAAAGAATAATCTTCACTTCAATGAAAATCTTCGTGTTCACCAGGATTCCGATTTTATTACCAAGCTGGCTTTTCACTGCTATCTAAAATCAGGAATTATAGATAAGGCTGTTGCGGTAAGAGGTGTTCATGATAACAACAGAATTACCAAGATTATAAGATATTCCCCTCAATACAATGAAAGACAGTTCCTTTTATGGAAATCGCTGTATGAATGGACCGCTGCCAATCCATTACCTTCAGAATGCAGAAAAAAGATCTATTTAACCTATAAATCTTTTGATCTTTCCCTGAAAACAGGATTAAATAAATATTTTTGCACCTTTTTAGAGGTCATTAAGAATCCTCAAATATTAAAAACTCAATACCGTTTTACGTATCTCAACCGATAAGAATGAAAATATCCGTAGTTATTCCCGTTTACAATGCCGAAGAATATGTCTCACAGGCTGTAGAATCAGCTCTTCAGTTTGAAGAGGTATATGAAGTTGTTTTAGTTGAAGATAAGTCTCCTGATAACGCGCTGCAGGTTTGTCAGAAATTAACAGAAAAGCATGACAGAGTTAAGCTTTACCAGCATCCGGATAAAGGCAACCACGGAGCCGGAGCTTCCAGAAACCTGGGAATGGAAAAGGCTACCGGGGATTTTATAGCATTTTTGGATGCGGACGATTATTATCTGCCGAACAGATTCGATGCGGAAAGAGAGCTTTTCAAAAACCCTGAGGTAGAAGGTGTTTATGGAGCAATCGGGGTAAAATATTACTCGGAAAAAGCCAGGGAACAATACTACCCCATTTATAAAGACAAGCTTGATACTGTTTACAAAAAAACCAATCCTGAGGATGTTTACCTGGGACTGATCAATTTACGTGGTTCTTTCGGCCTTATTCATCTTGATACTTTAACGTTGAGGAAATCTTCCCTTTCGAAAATGGACCGTTTTTTTGAGACCTCTCTGCGCCTGCACCAGGATTCTGAGATTGTGATAAGATTTGCCCATTATCTTAAGCTTTATACGGGTATTAATGATGAGGCTATTGCCCTAAGGGGCGTACATGAGAATAACAGAATCACAAAAGTGGATTCGGGGAAAATAAATCCTGCGAAAACACGTGTCCTGCTTTGGAAAGAATTAAATAAATGGGCAGAAAATGAGAAAAGTGTTCCTGCAGATGTAAAACTACACATCAACAGGATGCTCCGAAGCTTTGAGATCGCTGTTGCCCCACCGTTCAAAAAATGGGGAATGATCGCTAAATATCTGATTACGGATTATCCAAGCATACGTTCCGGGTTATTCAATATTAATTTCAGGAAGAATTTATTTTAGTCTGAATCAGGATGATTCAAAGCTTGGGGCTGAAAGAGGGAAACTATTGAAATCGGAAAGAGTAATTATACTCAGTTCTTCTTATTTTTTAGAAACCCGTTCACTGAACTATTATGGCTTATAATAAATTGAAAAATCAGTGATTTGCCGTCTCTCTCTTCCAGCTTCCGGCTTAATTTTTTATATTCTTAAACCTTAATTCAGGTTATTTCTGCATTTTCTTATCCAGAAGAATGGAATCTGCAAGCTGGGCAGTAAATACTTTCCCGGATTCTCTGTACATATGATTTCCGTCTATAAAGACATACTTATCATGGTACGGGGAAAAGTCGAAAAACTTTACTCCGTTTTTTTGGGCGATCGATCCTAATCTTTTGCTGAAATCCGGAGAATATCTGTTTTCTATTTCCATAATTCCTTTAAAACCCGGAATTCTTACAATATAAACGGTACCTTTCGTTTTAAGATATTGAATGATGTCGTCAAATGCATCCAGCCTAACCTGGGATATTTTCTGATATTTTACAAAATCTAAATAATCGTTTACCTTACGGGCTTCTCTTTTCCTTAAAGTATCGGGCTCAACATTTACAGTAACTTCCATCCATCCGTTTTTATGCAAATACGTATTGGATCTTCCCACCGCTTCTCTGTCTCTGTAAATATGAAACCAGCTTTCAGGATGATGCTTCAGAAGGTATTCATAATTAGGTGCTACATCATAAAAATTCATATCTGCCAATGCGGAGGTGCTTTCTGTAAAGTCTTTTGCTTCTTTTACGTCTCTACCTGTGGATAAACACCAGGGGTCAACAGTAAGAATAAAGATGCCGTTCTTTGTATCAGGATTAAGCTTTTTCTTTATGGCTTCAAAATAGACCGGTCCGTAAGGTGATTCTGTAAGATTCAGGGAAAAATTATTGAATTTCCTGCCCTTCAGCTTATGATCTAAAATATCCGGTATAACAGCCTGGGAGCCTCTGGAATCCCCCATAATCATATCAGAAGGTTTGGGGCCTGTAAAGTGCAAATAATTATCATCCGTATTACCGTCTGCATATGTTCCCAAAAACAATAAAACGGCAATAATTCCAATAATATAAAACGATATTTTGAATAAAAATTTTTTCATCTCGGATTAGAATTGTTGATAAATAAACTTGGCATTCCCAAAAATTCCAAAATACATAATCATAAAAACAAGGAAAATATAAAATGCTCTTCTTACTATTGGTTTAAATCTGCTGATTTCCAATCCATGCTCCTGGTCCTTATTGATCCAGTCAATCAGAACTACAATTCCTATCAAACCTAAAATTTTAATTTTGATAAACTGCGGAACTGAAAAAAGTGAAAGACTGAAAATTTTCCCATACATTCCAAAAGCGTCTTTTAAACTTGGAGCCACAAATAAAACCAAAGCAAAGCACACTAAAGCCATTGTATATATAATATTCCCTAATTCTTTAAATGTAGGAATGGTTTTAGACAGCTTTTTCTTTTTATTGATCTGGTTATTAACAACTAAAGGAACATAATACAATCCCTGCAGGCAGCCGTAAACAATGAACGTCCAGTTGGCACCATGCCAGAAACCAATGATGACGAAATTGAGAAAAACGGCAAGCATCAATCCTTTTTTATCATAATCACGGAAAGTAATCACAAGAGGTGTAAATACATATTCTGTAAGCCATGATGTAAGAGAAATATGCCATTTCCGCCAATAATCGGCAATATTCTGGGCAAAAAGGGGAAAAGCAAAGTTTTTGGTGGTTTTAAAGCCTAAAAGCTTTGCAAAGCCAATTGCCATGTCGGAATATCCTGAAAAATCCGCATACATCTGGAATAAAAACAGTATGGCTCCAAAAGCTATAGTGCTTCCGGAAAGATGCTCATATCCCTGGAATATACTTTCTGTAACCGGAAAAATAGCATTAGAAACCACCAGCTTTTTAAATGCACCCAGAAGAATTTGCCTGGCTGCATCAGAACCGTTTTCCAGTGTGAAAACTCTTTCTTTTTTCAGTTGTGGAAGCAATAGGCCTCCTTTATCAATAGGGCCCGATGTCATACTCGGGAAGAAGGCGATATAATTGAAAAATGCCAGTGCATCTGTCTCGGCTTTTAATTTAGTATTCTTTATATCAAGCAGATAACTGATCATTCTGAATGTATAAAAACTAATTCCGAGGGGTAAAATTATATTTAAGGTCAGATTATTTTTAATTCCGAATAAATCTGTAAAAGATTGAATGAAGAAATTAAAATATTTAAAATAAAGCAGTGTCCCAACGGAAAAAATCAGGCCTAAATTCAGCCAGAGTTTTTTCTCCGAATTTTCACTTCTGGAAATTTTCAACCCTAAAAAATAGATAATTGCCGAACTTCCGATCAAAAGTATTAATAACCTCCAGTCCCAATATGCATAGAATACGTAACTGCCTAATAATAAAAATACATTCTGGGCTTTAAGATTTTTCCCGAGAATCCACCAGTAGACAGCAAAAAAAACAGAGAAGAAAAGTACGAATACCAATGATGTAAACTGCATATGATAACTACTTGTTTAAAAGTTCGACAATTCCATAAGAAAGCATTAAAAAAGCAACTTTTCTGTTGTTGAAAAGTATAGCCTCTTTGGGAGGAGAAATAAGCATTCCGCCATGTTCGATAAGGTTTTCAATTGACTGGTCAATATCATCCACTTCATAACAGATATGATAGTAAGATATATTTTTTTTCAAAAGATTCTGTACCGGTTTACCTGAAACAAGCTCTATATTCAACCCGTCTTCTACAGTAATCATGCACAGTTCCGCCTGCTGGTTTTCATCAAAAACAACAGGGGTTTCCTCAATAATTTTATGGAGCTTTCTTATGTTTTGGAGTTCTGCCTGTATGTCTTTACAGGCAACTCCTACATGGTGAAATTTCATTATAATTTTGAAGTGATAGAATCAGCCATTTCTCCTACAGTGTTCCAGCTCTGAATTTCAGAAGAGGTAAAACGTATACCGAAAGCTTTTTCCACTGCTACAATTAACTGAATATGAGAAAGAGAATCCCATTCTTCAACATCATTTGCAGTAGTTTCTTCAGTTAAAGTAATTTCTTCATTATCCAGTTCTTCACGGAAAATTTCTGATAATTTTGATAAAATTTCGTTTTTGCTCATAATATTTATATGTTTTTTATTTTTAAAAATGATGCATACATGGTAGCAACTTTTCTTTTTTCTGCTTTTTCCAGTTCTATATCTTCACTTACAAAATATCTTTCATCCACAATTTCAAGGCCTGCCTCATGAATGAGATCTCTGATTTCCTGAATATTATTAAAAAGATAAATATGATCTATAGAAGGTGCATTAGTAGGAGTAGTAATGAAAATAGTTCCGTCCGGCTTTATCAGGCTTTTGATTTTATTCAGCAGCGACAACGGATCTTCCACATGCTCCAGCACTTCTCCCATTGTAATAAAGTCTTTCTTCTCATCCTCATCCGTATAGTCGAATACATTTTTAAGATGGTAAACAACCTTTTCACTTTTAATTAAGCTTTTGGTAAGCTCAAGTGAAGATTCACTGATATCAAGTGCCTCAAAAGTACAGTTATCCCCAATTTTTTCCATAGCAGCCTCAAGATACAGGCCATGGCCTGCTCCTATTTCAAGATAGGATTCCACAGGAAGATACTGTTGAATCTGGGTTTTAAAATACTGATACACTGCATAATGATGTTTCCACAAAAACTGTGAAAGCAATAAGCCGTGCATATGGGAAACCATGACATCCGGATTATTGTACATCGCACGGTTTACCTCATCAAATGAAGTATTCCTATACTTATTGGTTCTTATAAAATCCAGCATTTCTTCATTAAAATCGCCGATCATTTTAAGATAATAATTAATAGAATCATCAAAGGTCAGGTTCTTTTTTTCAAGAATTTCTCTGTATTTGCTGATGAAGCCATCGTAATCTTTTATATAATTTTCGTCTTCTGAGAGAGAGGCAAAGTTTTTCTGAAGCTTTTTGCCGTGAATGGCATTTTTTCCGGAAATACTTTCAATAAGGTGTTCTATTTTCATATTTTAGTGTTTATATAAACTTCTTTTGACTGGTAATTATCAACATTCAGCACCCATTTATCATCCTCGTTTGTAAATCCTAGTTTTTCATAGTGATCTTTTACCATCTGGTTTTTTGCCGTAGGAAGATATTCTCCCACCACCTTTTTAAATCCATTTTTTCTGGCAGTTTCTACAATGGTATTCAGGGTAAAATCTTCCATTCCGCGTTTCAGAACACGGCAGCTCATCAGCCATGTATCTATGAAAAGTGTTTCTGAATCTTTCTTTTCCAGAACAATCACACAGATCAGTCCATTATCTCCGTATTTATCTTCCAGTGTGAAGGAAATGGTGTAATGTTCTTCAGAATTGATCAGGCTGTCTACATCCTGTTCCGTGTATCTTACCGTCCTTAAATTAAACTGGTTGGAACGCTGGGTAAGCTGTGAAACCCTTGGCTTTGAAAAACTATCGAAAGATTTCACATCGGAAACCATATTCATGCTTTTCAGAAAGTCTTCTACATTGGTAAAGCTGTCCAGATCACCTGCGCGCTGTGCTTCTACCTGATATTGTTTGGTTCGCTCCGCATCATTCTCAGAAAAACTGGAGGTTTCAAAAAGATTCAGCCCGTACAGATATTCAAGGTATTCTGCCGGATCTTCAGGTAACTCAGGAACGCAGACTTCGGGAAGATTTTCGCGAACAATATTTCTTTCAAACGGATTGTCATCAAGAAACACCATAGAATCAAAGCCAATATTCAGGATACTCTGGATTTTTCTGATGTTATCTGCTTTATTTTCCCAGTTAGCCACAAAAACGGCAATATCATCCAGCTTAAGGACCATATCGGGATGTTTTTCAAAAGGCTCTTTGGCTTTATCTTCATCATTTTTACTGCAAACGGCAAGAATTATTCCTCTTCTCTGAAGTGCCTTCACCCAGTATTGGAATTCCGTAAAGGCTTTACCTATACCCAAACTTCCTATCTGAATTTTTTCCAGACCGTCGTCTCCGATGATACCACCCCATGTTGTATTATCCAGATCAAGGATCAGGCATTTTTTGAATTTTCCTTCCAGAGAAGAAATAATTCCGGTGATATGATGGGCAACAATCGGAAGGGCATCCAATGAAAGTACCATTTCTGTATTCACGTAGATGTTTGGAGAAAACATAAAGTCTCTCCCCCATTTATTCTGTATTGAAAGAAGATCTGCAATAAAGAAGTTATCATTCTTAATTGCCAGCTCTGCAGAAAGCAGATAATTCAGTTTATTCAGCTGGAAAACAAAAGAAGATTCCACCTTGTTTGAAAAGTTTCCGAAAACCTGGTTATTAATCCCCGGAAAATTACAGTAAATAACCCGGCTTTTGGTCCGGCTCTGAATAGTGCGGTAAAGATCTTCAATATAGGATATTTTATTCTCTGCAAAACCAACTTGCGTATCATAAGACTTATAATACTGGCTTAATAATTTATGAGAAGACTCAAAGATAATGGTGTAATCTGCATTAAACTCATAATATTCCGAAGTAGGATCCAGGATCTGTCTTGAAATCTGGCCAAAATCTGCTTCGAAAATTTCCAGCTTAAAGCCTTCATTCACAGCAGTACCTTTCAAAGCAACATTGAGAAACTGGGTAGCGGTATCACCCAGTAATGCCAACTTTATTGTCTTAAGCTGAGGGATATCTCTGCGGAGTTCCTTTTTCAGTTCTGAAAACGTTTTGTACATAAATTTTTCTATTTTTATTAAAATATGAATGTACCGGTTCTCAATTCAATCAGTCCTGCATTATTAAAAGCTTCCGGGAGTACCGGACATTTCGTATAAATACATGAAAGATATGTCTTTAGAACATTCGTATTTTTTTTCATTGTGTTTTGCTCTGCTGCAAAAATAAAAATTTTATCTGACATTTACCTTTTTAAGATAATCCCTGAGTGGTTTTTCAATCCATTGATAAAAAAGCACCGAGGTAATAATAAGAACTACCAGATAAATCCAGAATACATTGTTAATATTAAGATGATAATTTTGCCGTTTCAGGATCTCCCTCAGAATATACAGAATGGGGATATGGGTAATATAAACCGCATAACTTACTTCCCCGAGATATTCCAATGGCTTTAATGCCAAAATCTTGGTCAGCCGCCCGTTATTCCATGAAATGAAAAGAATGAGCGGGATAAAGAACACTGCCATAAGCCCGTTATGATAAAAAAGCGGAACGAAGATCAGTGAAAGCATAACCGCCGCAAAGAAAAGGATTACGGGAATATCATAATTTTTCTGCTTAAAGTTGTTTACAAAAAACAATCCTGCAAGGTTTCCCACTAAAAATTCACTTACATGCATCAGAGGGAAGTAATACAAAAATTCATGACTTTCCGTATGGGGTCCTTTATAAGACGGTGAAGCTTCATAAAGATGGGAAAATACCTGTGTAATAATCCACAGAGCAATCCCCACTACCCATATACTTTTGTTTTTTTTGGAATAGAAATGATTATACAATACCGGGAAAATCAGGTAAAACAGGAATTCTACGGATATAGACCATCCCGGAAAATTCAGGATCATTGCCTTACCGGGAATCCAGCTCTGTAAACCGAACAGGTATAAAAAAGCATTAATAATGTTGAAGTTTGAATACCTTGTCACAAGATAAAGCAACAATCCAACCACATACAAGGGGTAAATTCTTGCAAATCTGTTCTTATAATACTCAAAATACCCGATTTTCTCTTTCCTATGGTAAGCTACAATCATGATGAATCCTGAAAGGATAAAAAAATAACTTACTCCTACATTCGCCTTTAAAAAGATATTTGAAATATAATCTGTCTTATAGACAAACATATCTTTGTTAAAATGGGAAATAACAATAGCTAAAGCTGCAAGGAATCTGGTAAAGGTAATCTGGCTTATCTTCATTCACAAAAATGTTCAATAGTTTTAACTATATAAAAACACCTATCCGTACAATTATGAAATAAACAGTACAAAAGCACTATTCATCACACATAACAGAATACAGCGTTCTTTTAAAACTATTTAACAAAAACGCCGATATATTTTCCTTCGTATTCTACCACGGTTGTCTCTATGCTGTTTTTTTCACAGAAATCCTGGTAAGCGGAGTTATCACCAATATCATCACTGATAAATACACCTCCTTTTTTCAGATGCTTATACAGTTCGTCATAAGCCCACATTCTTCCGTTATAGCTTTTGTCAGAATCGTAATGAAGAACATCAAAAACTGAATTTTCAGTAAAAATCTTCGGAAGGGATTCCTTATCGGCAAAACGGAATAATTTCCAGTTGTTTTTCAGGCTTTGCGGGACAACATAACCTACATACTGATCTCCATCCTGTGCCAGATATGGCATATCTGAACTGTACAATGTCCCGTTTCTTTTTGTGAGGGACAGAAGTGATGCCAGCGATGACCATCCGTAAGCAACACCTGTTTCTACTACATGCTTTGCATTGGTAAATTCGCATGCATAATAAATCAGTTCCAATGCTCCGGGGCCACCCATTTTTACCGGGCATGCCTTTTCTTTCTGGTCTGCTGTTTTTAAAACTTCGGCATAATCCGTACGGAAAGCATCTATTTCAAGACCAAATAGTTTTGAAACAGCCTCTTTCTGGGAAATTGCTTTTCCTGCAGCCCAGGAATTTGTTTTTTCCTTGCCCTTGAAGGCATTGCCTCTGTTAACCGTATTTTTAATGATTTTCCGGCCTAGTTCCGGGTATAGGTCCGGCCTTTTCAGATAACCTATTAATGTTTTGAGAACTCTAGTTATTTCACTCACTGTGTTAAATTTAAGGCACAAAAATAGAGATTTTTCTGTTATTTTTAATATATAATTATCTTTGTAAAAAATTTATTAACACAAATTGGATGAAATTTTCTATTCTGATTGCCAATTATAACAATGGTAAATTCTTTAAAGACTGCTACGATTCTATTATCGCTCAGGAATATACAGACTGGGAAGTGGTGATTATAGATGACAGGTCAACAGATGATTCTGTAGAAATTATCAAAAAAATTATTGGCGGCGACAAAAGATTTGTACTCTATGAGAATGATGCGAACTATGGCGTAGGAGTTACAAAAGCTAAACTTATTGAAGATGCTACCGGAGATGTCTGCGGATATCTTGATCCGGATGATATCATTAGGCCAAAAGCTCTAAAAAGTGCTGTTGAAGTTTTAAAAAATAAAAAAGATGTGGTTCTCACCTATTCCAGGCTGGCAAAATGTGATCAGAATTTAAATATCTTAAGTGAATTTAAATCGGCAAGGCAGGTTCCGAACGGCCAGGACACCTTTTTTAATTTTCCTATCCAGATTGCACCTTTTGTAGCTTTCAGGAGAGATGTTTATTTAAAAGGAAAAAAAATAAATCCCGAACTTAAAATAGCAGAAGACCAGGATCTTTATTTTAAAATGTATGAAGTTGGAAAAGTGCATTTTATCAATCAAACCGATTATCTTTACAGGGCTCATGCAGGGGGAATTTCTCAAAACGATAATAAAGCAAAATCTTACAGCTATTATGCCCGTTCGATTTGGGAAGCAATGCAGAGAAGAAATTTGAAGCAAATTAATGGAAAACAGATTCCGCAAAGCTATAGTGACCCACAGGAAATTTTTGATCTTTTGGAGTATCAGAATAAAATTCCCTTCCGTATCAGGAAAAAAATAACAATCTTTTTACAAAAACTCTTCAGTTAAATGTCAGACAGCAAAAAAATAAAAGTTCTTTTCAGACACCGTTCTATGGAAATGGGTGGTGTAGAAAAAGTAATTCTCAGTATTCTCCACAATCTCAATCCTGAAAAGTTTGACATCACAGTATGCCTGAATCTTAATCAGGGAGAGCTTAGAAATGAATTTCCTGAACATGTTAAAAAGATATATCTTACCGATGGAAAAGAAGATCTTTCTAAAAACCCTTTAGTCCATAAACTGCAGTTAGTGCGTAGAAGACTGAAACTTTCCAGTGCTTTGAAAAACCATAAAATTTCAGATCGCCTTTTGGGAAATAAAAAATTTGACATCGAAATTGCGCCTACATACTCAGCTTTTTCATCCGTTATCAATTCCAGCAACAAAGCTTCAAAGAAAATAGGATGGTTTCATTCCGAAATCAATGTCCCTACTTTACAGCCATTGGTTCCTGATATCCTTGAAAATTTTCCGCAGTTTGACCATATGATCTACTGCTCTCAAAAGATCAAGGATCTGATGCACAAATACTATCCGGAGATGAAATATCCTGAAGAAAGTGTTGTGATCAATGCCATTCCTATTGATGAAATCAAGAAAAAAGCTCAGGAAAAGGCAGAACCGCTTCCCGAAGGCCCTGTTTTTGTTTCGGTAGGCCGTCTTCATAACAGAAAGGGTTACCATAAACTGATTGATGCCCATAAAAAACTGATTGATGAAGGATTCCACCACAGTATTGTTATTGTAGGCAGTGGTGAGGAGATGAAAAACCTTACCGAACAGATTCGTGCAAATAATGTCCAGGATACGTTTATTTTAAGCGGGAACAGGATGAATCCTTATCCTTATGTAAAAAATGCGGATTACTTCATTCTGCCATCCGAATCTGAAGCCTGGCCGTTGGTAATTGCCGAAGCCCTTATACTTCAGAAGCCGATCATTGCTACCGATACAGGAGATGTAGGAGTGATGATTAAAGACAGGGAAACCGGTTACCTCATCAATTATGAAACGGAAGAGATGTACGCCGCTATGAAAGCCTTCCTAACAAATCCTGAACTGGTTGCCGGGATCAGAAAAAACCTGGAAACTATTGAGGACCAGTTCGACAATCAGAAAATCTTTGATGCAGTGGAAAGAATTCTTGAAGATCTTTACGAAAAAAATTAATGGGCGGAATATCCTCCGTCCACCACAAGATTTGATCCTGTGATCCATTTTGAGGCATCCGAAAGCAGGAAAATGCAGGCATTAGCCACATCTTCGGGCTCCCCGATTCCCAGCGGATGCTTTTTAAGGATTTCTTCTGCGGCATCTTCACCAATGTTTTCAAACATTTTTTCCAGTATGGGAGTATTGACCATCGCCGGGCTTATACTGTTGACCCTTACCCCGCTTCTTGAAAGCTCCATTGCCAGAGAACGGGCTCCGGAAACTACAGCTCCCTTACTTGCTGAGTAAGCGGCCTTTCCTATTTCGCCCACCATTCCTGCAACTGAGGAAATGAAGACAAAACTGGAAGTTTCGGTTTTGTATTTTTTAAGGGATAAAATTTTGGCAATTTCAAAACCTGAGATTACATTAACTGCAAAAATATCTGTATAAAGCTGAGGGGTATGCTTTTTCAAAGGAAGGGTTTTTTCTATTCCCGCACAGTGAATAAATCCTGATATTTTCCCTAAAACAGATACTTTTTCAGCGATCAGTTCTTCAAGGTTTTCAGCATTGGTAATATCTGCAATAAGAGTTTCGGCTTTGGTATCCGGCGCCAACATAGAGACTGTTTTCTGCAGTTCCTCTTCGTTTCTGGCAATAAGAATAAGGTTTGCACCGCTGTTACTGCATTCTACAGAACAGCTTCTCCCTATTCCGGAAGAAGCGCCTGTAATAAGAATTGTTTTATCTTTTAAAGAAAACCTGTTCATTAATCTTCAAAATTTTCTTTACCAATAACATTCATAAGATCAGAAACAGTTTCTATGTCTTTGAAGTGCTTTGTATCAATTTTCTTATCAAAATTTTCATCAACAAATGCAATTACGGAAAGCAGACTGATAGAATCATAGCTTTCAAGCTGTTTCAGATTGGTTTCAACGGTTAATGTTTCGTCTTCTTCTAATTCTTCTTGTAATTTCTCTAAAAAAACGGATGTTTTCATATATTTAAATTTTACGACTTTTTTATTATTATTAAATTTCCAATACGGTTGCTCCCCAGGAATATCCTACTCCAAAACCGGCCATCAATACCCTGTCTCCTTCTTTCAGCATTCCTTTATCCATCATATTTCTCAGGGCGATAGGAATGGTGGCGGACACGGTATTTCCTGTGTTTTCCATGTCAATATAAAACTTTTCTGCCGGTATTTTTGTTTTTTTCCTTAAATAATTCAGCATAAATGAATTGGCCTGATGGAAAACAAAATGATCAATATCATCCATTGTCACTCCATTGGTTTCCAGGGTTTCTCTTACCAGACCCGGGATATTTTCAATAGTGAAATTAAAAATTTCAGGTCCGTTCATGTAAAGGTTTTCGGGATGAAACTCGTTTTCAGGATTGAGCTGAAAATCTGTTTTGAAAGCTCCTTTTTTTACAATAAGATTCTCGGCCCCGCTTCCGTCTGTTCCCAGGCAAAACTGGTAATCTTTGGCATTTTCATCTTTCTCTACAATCACAGATGCAGATGCATCCCCGAATATACTGCGGTTTGCTTTATCTTTCGGATTGATGTGCTTGGTATAGGTTTCTGATGTAATCAGCAGAATACTTTTTGCAATACCAGCTGCTATTAATCCTTTAGCAAAAGCCAGTCCATAAACGAATCCGGAACAGCCAAGATTGAAATCCATTGCTCCTATATTCCTTCTGAGACCAAGCCTGTCCTGAAGAATACAAGCTGTAGTGGGGAGAAAATAATCCGGACTCTGGGTGCAGAAAAGAATAAAATCTACTTTATTCCTGTCATAGTTCTCGAAAAGTTTTTCGGAAGATTTTACGGCCAGTTCCAGTACAGTTTCGCCGTCTGATGCTATATGACGCTGCCTGATGCCTACTTTTTCATGGATCCTGTCTGAACTCCATTCCGGGAACTCTTTCTCAAGATCTTCATTAGTAAGAACATTCTCCGGTAGATAATATTCTATTTTGGAAACTTTTATCATATTAAATAAATTCTTTTTCTTTGCAAAATTAAAAAACAAATCCACAATAATGATGCTCATATTCAGAATAGTATTAAAAATACATTCCATGTTTCATGTTTTTCTTAATAAGGCAAGCCTTGAAGCAGCAAAAAACCGTGGTATGAAGGTCGGGAAAAATTTTAATATGCCTGACAAAATTTACTTCGGAACAGAGCCATACCTTATAGAAATTGGGGATGATGTTAATATTGCTGCCGGAGTAAGATTTGTGAATCACGGGGGCACTACCACTCTTTTAAGAAAACTTCCCGGTTATGAAAATGCAAGAATTTTCGGATGGATAAAAATTGGAAACAACAGCACAATCGGAATAAACTGCGTGATTACTCATGATGTACATATTGGAAACAATTGTATTTTGGGGGCCAATTCTGTTTTGTCACAATCTATGCCAGACAATACGGTCTTTATTGGTAATCCTGCACAGTTTTTATGTACAATAGAAGATTATGGTGATATTGTTCTGAAAAGCAGCCCGGAATATCCCAGAGAACTGGAAAAAGACAGAAAAAAACTGGATGAATATATCAAGGCTAACCTTCCGTATAAATTCAAAAAAGCCAGGAAAATAAAATAAGAGACTAATGACCTGAAAGATTTTATTTAAATACTACCAGACAAATCTAATGGCAGAACTAAGATCTTACCAACATAACCTCAAAGCTTAAGGGACAGAATTACGACATTGAAATTCTTTTTCTTAATAGCAGTTCAAAAAACATATCATTAAACTTCTAATAATAATATTTTTTCCATCTTTATTCAGTTATTTTGTATCCAGAAAATTTTACAAAAATAATATTGTTATAGACTAGTAGTTTATGTCACAGAAAAAGAAAATTCTTATTCGTATAGGTTCTCTCCGACATGGCGGTGCAGAAAAGGTTCTCGTTAACTTTCTCAAAAACCTTCCCGAGGACAAATATGAAGTAGACCTGCTGATCAATCTGTACACAGGAATGTATATCAAAGAAGTTCCGTCATGGGTTAATCTGTATTATCTTCTTAAGGGAGAAATGATTACCACCAATAAGCCTCATGAAATACCTGTAAAAGCATTCAGGGTGCTTTACCAGAAAATGTTCCTGTGGTTTCCGGGGCTCCTTTACCACTTTGTGCTGAAAAATAAAAAATATGATGTGGAAATAGCTGCGATCCATGGAATGTACAGGGAACTTCTTTCCAGTCCGCAGAAAGATTCGAAAAAAATCATCTGGATCCAGAATGATATTTTTAATCTGAAAGAATATACACCGGACGTAATAAAGCAACTTTTCAAATTTGACAGGATATTGGTAATTTCCAACAAGCTGAAGGAGGAAATGCAAAAGCTGGCACAAACAGACCGGGAAAAACAGGCAGTTATTAAAATCTTCAACCCGATTGATAAAGACGACACTCTAAATAAAGCCAATACGCCAATTGATGATTATCCTTTTTCCAATACAGTTCCCACTTTCATTACTATCGGAACGGTTTATCCGCAGAAAGGCTACGACAGGCTTCTGGATGTACATAAAAAGCTGATTGATGAGGGACTTAAACACCAGATTATTATTATTGGTGACGGTTTTGATTTCAACAATATCCAGTCAAAACTTAATCAGCTGGGGCTTCAGGAAACCGTAAAAATGCTTGGTTTCAGAAGTAATCCGTATCCGTACCTGAAAAAAGCTGATTTTTATATCATGTCTTCACGGCATGAAGGCTTTCCCACCATTATTGCGGAAGCTTTGATTCTGAACAAACCTATCGTATCTACAGATGTTTCCGGAATAAGGGATCTTCTTCAGGACGGAAAATTAGGCGTTATTACACCCAACTCGGAAGACGGAATTTATGAAGGAATGAAAAAAATCCTTATCAATCAGGAACTTGCGGGTCATTACGAAAAAGAAATTGCTGCCACCGATCTTCCTTTTGTACTGCAGAAGTCTGTAGCAAAACTTCAGGAAATCATTGATGAACTATAAAAAAGATTAAAATGAGTTATACGGTTATACAAAAAGATTTTTACAGGGAGAGCGGAACGTGGCTCTCTTCATTCGAGATCTGGAAAAAATGTATCAATCCGAACCTGCATTTTATTTATGTCTTAAGAAAAGCCCAGCAATATCATAAAAAGCCTGTTTTAGGAGTATTCTGGAAATTCGTCCTCAGACATTACCAGATAAAATACGGCTACCAGATTTATCCTGAGACTGAAATCGGGGAAGGCTTTTACCTGGGGCACTGGGGAAGTCTGGTTATTAATCCTAAAGCTAAAATTGGAAAGAACTGCAATATTGCACAGGGTGTAACCATCGGCCAGCAAAACCGTGGTAAATTTCAAGGTTTCCCTACCATTTCCGATGAAGTCTGGATAGGCGCCAATGCCGTAATTGTAGGGGGTGTTACTATTGGAAAAAATGTTTTGATTGCCCCCAATTCGTATGTAAATTTTGATGTTCCTGCCAATTCTGTAGTGGTTGGCAACCCGGGAACAGTTTATTCAACAGAAAGCGCTACAGAGTCCTATATCAACAATAAAATATAAAAAATCTCCCCTACAGATTTATAAATTTAGTTACCGTTTTTCTTTAAAAACATTCTTTTTATTGTAAAGGAATATTTTTTTCTCGACTTTTGCTGAAACGGTTTTTAAGAATTAAGTCTGTCTTATATTCTTAATTATTTATTTCAAAAACACTACACAATTTTTAAGCACAATGTCATGAAAAAAAATTACTCTCTTAAAGATGGAGCAACTTCCGGATGGCTTCATTAATCCCATTTAAATCCCAATATAATTTTAGATAAACAATGATAAATATTTTTATCAGTTGCAAAATCATTATATAATACAACAGGTTGGGATTGGATGTTTGCATTAATTAATACTTCTAACAGTTCAAAGCCTGTAATTCTCTCTTACCGAAAACACTTTTAATTCTATACGTATGAACAAAAAATCGACACTAAAGATTTTTGCTGCAGTACTTAGTATTGCATCGTCTCATGCATGGGCGACAGCACCTGTCCCCTGGCATAATGAGACCAGTATTGGATTCAATTCTATGACACCTCTCCCACCAAGTGTCTATGATCTGGATCCTCTTATCGTCATTTCACAAAATGCGAATGAGAAAGGGCTGGTAGTTATCAAAGGTAACTTCCAAAAGCCTAACACCGCCGGAGATGTAAAAGTCACCATCAAGTATAAAGACGCCCAAAACAACTGGGTTTCTTTATGGTGCAAAACTTTTGCAGGGAACTATGAGTATAATGAAGACCTTACTGCTAATTTCGAGTTACCAGAGTCGGCTTTAAACACACATTCCGTTAAGATCGAATTAAGTTCAAATGAAACCATTACCAACTGGAATTCAATCATCTGGGATAAAACAGTAAATCATTACAAAAAGGCAAATTACACCTATGCCAATTGTGATCTGGATGAAAACCAGTACACCATCCTGTTTACCCCCAAAAAAGACGGAACTGTTTTATACAACCCGAATGGAACTGTTTCAGGGGTAAAAGACAGAGTAAAGTCTCAACACTTAACGAAAAAACTGGATGATATTGTTTTATCCTTCCAGGGAAATGCAGCGCTGGATAATTCCAATGCCAATTCACCGGTTGTTAACATTACGAATCCTAATAACCTTACTACCATAGCAAGCTCCCAGAAATATATCTATCAGGGCAGTGATACGAGTCCTTTCGAGTTCTCTTATCATGATCCGGTTTATATGTTTGCCGGAAAGTTTTCTAATGAAAGTTTCTTCATTAACTTCAGTAACTGGTTTCTGCCACCTGAAGAAGGAGGAGAACCCTGGGGAAGAGGATATTTAGATTTTACTAATCCTAATTCTCTTCTTAACAGGTATTATAACCTTTATAACTACATCAATGAGAAGCTGGGTGATGTTTTCACCAATCAGCAGCCCGTTGTTATTGTGATCAGTGAAATAACAGGTTTAAGAGTTTATAAAGCTAACGGGCAATATGTTTCCCTTACGGCTTTAAGCAATTACAATACTACCGATGATTTTGGTTATCCCCCGCTTTATGAAAAGCAAAGAGGTCCCGGTTCTGAAAATTTTTCATTAAGCAACACCTCTCAGGCATCACTATATGGGGTAGGAGCCATCAGAAACAGAAAAGTGATCAACAGCTGGAACGGTCCGTCAAGGCCTTTGATAGACATCGAAAGCGAGATCAATAAATTTATAAAATACGTCGGTATTTTCGGAAATCCGGCCGCAGAGGACTGCCCTGTTACCTGTTTTGCAATCAATTCAGGTGCTCAGTCAGATTTTGTAGACTGGACCAAAGCTCCAAACAGTTATGTTTTCACCGGTAAGGATAAAAACGGGAATGCTGTGGACGGCCTTTATATTCCTGTAAAGAAAGCCTATGAAATGTGGGCCAAAGGAGGCGAATTTATGAAGAATGACCAGGGCAGTTACACCCCTATCCCAGCAGGAACTGCCAGTACGGGGCTGTACTGGGAAGATGAGCCGGGACTTATAAAATCTGTTGCTTTGGAAGGCACAGGTGAAGATGCAAAAATCAAAGTTTCAGTAAACAGGCTTAAAGAAGGTAATGCTGTTGTTTCTTATAGAGTAAACAATCAAGTATACTGGACGTGGCACGTTTGGGTAACAGACGATCCTACAGACGGAAGTACTTATCGTCTCGGTTTTGAAAAAGATAAAAACGGAAATCCAGTTTCGGATTGGAAATGGATGGACAGAAACCTGGGAGCGACAAGTGCTAATTTTGTAGGCAATAACTGGAATAAATCTCAAGGATTAAATTACCAATGGGGAAGAAAAGACCCGTTCCCATCTTTAGTGTATAAGGATGGTACCAGGTATGACATTTCTGGTGAAGTAGGAAATATAAGAAGCCAGGGATCCAAATCTATGATCGGGGCCACTTCTGTACTTCCTGTAAAATTCAGAGGAAATCTTTATGATCCACAGGAAAATACGGGATATGATACTCCTAACGGGAATATCCGCTATTCTATCCAGAATCCTATCAACATGATCATTCCTCCGATGTATGTCAGAAAAAAAGGAGAAACAGTGGACAACAATGGAGAAGACATGCTGGTTCAGAATGCTGATAATTCATGGTATCCTCAAAGACGTACAACATGGTTCTCGAAACAGAAATACAGGTCTGAATTCAATGCCGACCCTTATCAGAATGTTGCCTGGGACCTTTGGGGAGATACAAGAGGAGGTAAAATAAGTGATCTGAATAATTCATATGATCCTCAGATGGCTAAAGAAAGTATGAGCTATGCGATGAAATCACCTTATGATCCATGTCCTTGTAACTGGAGGGTTCCTTCTTATTATGATAATTTAGCCAGTCCGAGTAATGATAATAATGCCTCACCTTGGGGAAAAATCGGAGGTGCTAATGATTATGATGCATTTACTTCAGATCCGGCTACATCCAGCACAAAATTCCCGGGTATCAAAATATATCCTGGTTTAGGGTATGATTTTTCCGGCGTTACCAATCGTAATTTAGGACTGATCCCTATTAACGGGAACTATGAATATTATCCTAATGTAGTTACTGCCAATAGTATTGCAGCATCAGGAAAGGTAAAACCTTCTATTATATATCAGGATGGATCTTCAGACGGTTCATTAGGTTCTTCTACATTTTCTGTAGGAGCTGCAAATGGAGGGCCATGGTACGGACCAAGAGGTTTAAGATACAATTCAGATCCGGGAAATATAAAGGAGCCAGCAAATAACTTTGGCCTTTATAGCCTTGCTTCAACTGATCATGATGGAAATACCCATGAAACTTCAGGTATAAGATGTATTAAAGATCCGAACAATGCTTTTATGCCACAAATATTTGAAACCAATTTCTTTACGCTGCCGGCTCAGGAATATTCATTGGAAACTTTAAAATCCTGGACCAATCAGCCAAACAGTTATGTTGAATATACAAACAACCCTGTAGATGTAAATGCTTCCGATAAGGACCGTGTTATTGATATCCCTCTGGGTAAAGCTTATGCCATGCATAAACTGAATCTTAGCACAACAGAAGAATTTCCGGAAGGAAACAACAAATCTGCGTCTGTAGTATGGACTACCAATAAAGACCTGATAGAAAACATAGAGATCATTAATCCTGACAGCAAAGAATTAGCGAGACTTAGGGTTACATTAAAGTCTCTGAACTATGGTAATGCCGTTGTAGCCTTCCATTTAGGAAATTCCACTACTACATGGGCCAATGGAAAAAACCAGGATCCTGTTATCTGGAGCTGGCATATCTGGGTTCCTGAAACTGTGATAGCAAGCACCGGCTATACTACTGAAACACCAGAAAACGGTGGTGTTTTAAACGTTAACTCGGCGTTTGTAAAACCTGTGAAAAGTATTGGTGCCCAATTGGAAACTACCTTTATGGACAGAGATCTGGGAGCCTTAATGATGTTCCCGGGAGTTATTTTCTCTACTACCAATTATTCCCTTTCACCGGCATTAAGCAAAAGTGGCGGGCTTCACTATCAGTGGGGTAAAAAAGATCCTATTCCGGCATTTATCAATCCTGGAGGGAACTATGAATTTACAAACGGATCAACTGCATATAAAAATTTAAACAGAACCCCTGTTTATTCACAAAACGGTCCGATCAGCAGTGGTATTATTCCATACAGTACAGCGATTGATAACCTTAATTATACTGCTAATTATGCCAAGGAATATGCAGAATATTCTTCTGGTATTCTGCCGGCAGACCCTAAAAAGGATAAAATTAAAAAAGTACTGCAGTACTCTGTAAAAAATCCGATGTATTTCCTATATCGAAATACCAGCAGTGAAACCGATCCGAATAAAAAAATCGGAGACTGGTTATCTGATGAGAACGGACAGTTTGCTTCCAGATGGGGCCATGCAGCTGAAAAGTCTCCTTACGATCCATGCCCTGAAGGATGGAGAATACCAGACACATTCTCCGCTGCCGTATATGAAACAGAGCCGGCTTCACTTGCAGGTTTTTATGCAGGATGGCCATTTGCTCATGGTAATAATCCTTGGTACTATAACGGATACAGAAATACAGGAAACGGACAGTATGGCTTGAACCCCGGAGGGATTTACGGCGTTAGTACGACATATTCTGCTACCAGTCTTTCTTACCCAGGCCAGATTTCTATGATTGCGAATTATCCGGCTACCCGTTATGGATTCGTATTCAACGACAGCCATTTCGCTATAGGAAGTTTTGCGAACAGCGGAATACGTGGATTCAACGGAGGAAAAGATCTTCTCGTTTATACAAAAGATGATGCCAAAACAATTGACAATGGCGGACAGGTAAAACTTAAGTTTTCCGGAATCTGGACATCTTCTCCTGCAGACAGACATGCCGGCCAGGCTATTGGTTTGTATATTGACTTTGGTCTTAATGCACCGGGTTCTTATGCAATATCCACCGGAAATCCTTATTACCCGCAAACCGCAATGTCATGCCGTTGCGCAAAAATCAAATATGACGGTAACGGAAATGAGATCGGAAGATATGAACCTTTAGCGCTTGCAGTTCCGAAAAACACCGCAGGAAAAGCAGTAAATACTTTTGCCAAAAAGCAAATTGAAGAAATGCAGAAAGACAGTTCAAAACTGACTGTTTTCCCTAACCCTGTGAAGAGTATTCTATACATCAATGCCAATGACAAAGATTACTATTACCAGATTTACAATGTTTCAGGACAGCTTGTAAAACAAGGAAAATTTGAAAACAAACAGACAGATCTTTCTTCGCTTCCGCAAGGAGCTTATTTAATAAGAATCAATGATTCTGAAACCATCGTGAAAATTATTAAGCAATAAGCCAATAGTTATTCGTAAGATGAACCGCCTCAATCTGGATTGAGGCGGTTTTTTTATTGTAGGGATGCAGTTAGGGTAAAATTAGTATCGGAAATAAGGTATCATAGCTTATAGTTTGGGAAGTAATTTTGGCATTTTTACAATTTTTGGATCATGAAATTTCGAAATATTTTACCAAAACAATTTAACGTAAAGCCTCATACTCATTAATAAATTACAAAACCCAACTATATAAATTTATAAATCCATAGTACTTTTTTCGTGAAAAATCTTCTTCCTATTGTAGGAAAATATTTTTTTATCGACTTTTGCTAAAAGGATTTTAAAAAATTTCAAACCCGTTTTATTTTTTTTAAAATTAAAAAAAAACACAATAACATTAAAACACAACACATGAAAAAAAATCACTCTTTCAGTATGATGCAGTTCTCTGTTGCCTCATTTTTCATTACTTCTGAAAATTATTCTCTCAAAAATCTGATTTAAATTACATCGACTTATAGTAAGCAGCAGTAAATACTTTTTATTGTGAAATTTTGCTTTTTTTATTACAGGTTGGGATTTAATCCACTATTGTTTATTTCCGAACATCTTATAAGTCTGATAACCTATTTCAAAAACACTTTTAATTCTATACGTATGAAAAAAAAATCGACACTAAAGATTTTTGCTGCAGTACTTAGTATTGCATCGTCTCATGCATGGGCGACAGCAGCTGTCCCCTGGTATCATGAGACCAGTATTGGATTCAAATCTATGACACTTATCCCACCAAGTGTCTATGATCTGGATCCTCTTATCGTTGTTTCACAAAATGTGAACGAAAAAGGGCTTGTCGTTATGAGCGGACAGTTTTCCAAGCCTTTTACAGACACTAACATTCTCCTCTCCATTAAGTATCAAAACGCTCAGGGAGAATGGGTTATAGCATGGTGTAAGACACTCTATTCTTACAACCAATATAACGAAAACTTAAAAGCAACATTTGAATTGCCTGCTTCGGCAAGCCCAACTTACAATCTGAAAGTTGAACTAAGTTCTGACACAAACAATTTTACCAGTGTAGCGTGGAATAAAACTGTAGACCACTACAAACAGGGAGATTATTCCATCGGTAATTGTGAGCTGGATGAAAATGAGTATACCATGCTTTTAACCCCTAGAAAAGAAGGGACAATTACAACAGATGCCAATGGAAAAGCTACAGGAATTAAAGACAGGGTAACCTCAGCCTATTTCTGGAACAAACTGGGTAATGTTTTAATGGACAATAAAAAGAACGATGTAGTTTTTTCTCCTGCCAATCCATCAGACATCATTACAGAATCCAATGGTATTAAATCTGTAAAGCTTGTCAATACAGGGGCAATCAGTAATTCACTTGGCTCTACTCCTGAATTCATCTACAATGAAGCAGCCGGACACCCCATCCCCTATCTGTATAGCTATGATGATCCGGTATATATGTTTGCAGGTAAATTTTCTGCCAACGGGTTTTTCATGAAATTCAGTCAGTGGCCGGGAGAGCCTGATGGCCCCGGATATTTTAATTTCAAAGATCCGGCTAAACTAGAAAGCAGGTATTTCAACCTCTATAACAGAACATGGAAGAATCTATCTGAGATTATTCCTGACCAGGAGCCTGTAGTTATTGTATCCAGCCTTGCAACAGGTTTAAGAATATACAAAAGTGACGGAACCTTTATTGATTTAAATCCAAACACTACCAGTAATTATGGAGGTCCTTACTTTGGATATACCAATAGTCAGGGAGTCAGAAGAGGACCGGGATCTGAAAACTTAAGTATTTCCGATACTTCTGAAATGACTCTTTACGGTGTAGGAGCATTGAGAAATGCTGCTACAGCAAGCTATCAAACAATAAGATCATTACAGGATATTGAAAAAGAGGTTTCTAAGTTTATTAAATATACAGGTGTATTTGGAAATACAACAGCTTATAAAAATGATGCCTCAGAATGCTCTGTAAACTGTTTTACAATTAATCCGGGAGCACAGCCAACTCTTGTCGCAGACTGGACAAAAGCTCCTAACAGCTATATCTTCACAGGTAAAGACCAATACGGAGCCGCCGTAGACGGTTTATACATCCCTGTAAAAAAAGCTTACGAAATGTGGGCAAAAGGTGGTGATTTTATGAAGAATGACAGTGGCAATTACACACCTATCCCTCAGCAAGGTCTTGCAAAAGCAGGACTATACTGGGAAGATGAGCCGGGACTTATCAAATCCATTACTTTGGAAGGCACAGGAGAAAATGCAAGGATCAAAGTAATGATCAACAAAGTAAAAGAAGGTAATGCCGTTATTTCATACAAAGTTGATGACAAAATCTACTGGTCATGGCACGTATGGGCTACTGACGATCCAAGAACCAACGGAAGTACCTATCATCACGGCTTTGAAAAAGATAAGGACGGAAATGTGGTAACCAACTGGAAATGGATGGACAGAAACCTGGGTGCTACCAATGCTAATTTTGTTGGAAATGAATGGCATAAATCTCTGGGCTTACAATACCAATGGGGAAGAAAAGATCCGTTCCCATCATTTGGACTTAAAGATCTAAGCCTTTATTCTGTAAGTGGCGAAATCAATTTATCATATACTGACCCTGCTTTTCAGTCTAAATTTGTAAAAATAAGAGGAAACAGATATTCTGCTCAACGTAACACAGGTACTGATACACCAAACGGAAATATCAGATTCTCTATACAGAACCCGATCAGCTTTATTGCCACTCCTCTCTATGTTGCTAAGATTGGCGAGCCTTTATTAAATGATGGTGAAGACTTTTTACAACAAAACGCTAATGGTACATGGCCGCAGCCTGTAGGCATAACAAACTGGTTCTCAAAACAGAAATACAAACAGTATACATCTCCTTACCGTGAAGATATCGTTGCTTGGGATCTTTGGGGAGATACACGTCAGGGGAAATATTCCGATATAGACGATACTGCAGTTGGGGAAGCCAGTTCCAGATATGCATTGAAATCACCGTATGATCCTTGTCCGTGTAACTGGAGAGTACCTTCAAGCTACTTCTCTGGAGGAAGAAATTCCAGTACTCCGGAACCGAATGAAAACAGATACAGCCCTTGGGGAAAACATACCGGAAATACTATTGATCCGGAATTCAATGCTACTTCATTAAATGCAGATTATCCTGGTATAAAAATTTATCCTCAGTTTGGATTTGATTTTTCAGGAGTGGCGGGAATGAATTTAGGCAAATTCCCTATTAATGGAAATTATGAACTGTATCCTAATTCTACAAGCGGTTTAAAATATGGAACCGGCTGGGTAGCCCCGGTAATGGAATTCCAGGACCAAAGCGCGGACGGAGGATTAGTAACCTCTACATTTATAACAGCAACTGAAATGATCAATGGGGTACGACGTACTTCATTTGGAACCGCCGGATTAGCTCTGATTTCAGATCCTTTAAGTGCTTCCAAACCAAGACCGGGATGGCATAGATTTTCAAGCAGTGCACATTCTGGCGGTGGTGGTGTCCGTTGTATTTATGATCCTAACGCTGCTTTCATGCCGGCAGCATTTGAAACTGACTATGTTTATTCAGGAAGTGAAACGTATTCCACTGAAACTTTAAAATCATGGACCAAGCTTCCAAACAGCTATGTAGAGTATACCAATTCTGACCTAGTAACACCCAATCCAAACGGAAATAATATAGATCCAAACAGGGATAATGATAGAATTATTGATATTCCTTTAAGAAAGGCATATGCAATGTATAAACTCCATTTAAGTACGGACTTCTCTTTCCCTGCAGAGGGAACGAAAACCTCATCTGTAGTCTGGACCACCAATACCAGTCTGATCAAAACAATGGAGATTATAGGTGGAGACGGCCCTATAGAGAGCGCCATATTAAGAGTTACTTTAAATTCAAAAACATATGGTAATGCTGTAGTTGCATTCCACATGGGTAATGGAACATGGTCAGCAAACAAACATAGTGATCCGGTATTATGGAGCTGGCACATATGGGCACCAAGAACTGTCATTGCAAAGTATGATGTAGATCCTGAAAACGCTGGGAACGGAGGGGTTATTACTGCTAACCAGCAGTTTGTAGATCCTATGACCAGTGCAGGAGTTCCTATGAAAACTACCTTTATGGACAGGGATTTGGGAGCCAGAGATAAGTTAGTAAATGAGCATATTTATGAACCTTCCGGTTCCGTATTTGCATCAGGACTGGCTGCTCCTACTACAGCTAGCTTTCCTACAGGAAATCCCGCCACACTAGCCAGATTAGCTCAAATAAGTGAAAGTGGTGGTTTGCACTATCAATGGGGCAGAAAAGATCCATTACCAGTATTTTACAATCCGGGACCGTCTTATTACAACTATGGAACCAATTATGCTGCATATAATGTATTCAGACAAAATAATCCTGCCAATGCTTCTACCGGAGCAATACCTTATACAGCTAATGTACCTGAAACAGAATATTTAAATTCTTATACCCAGGCTTATCCTGCATATTCAGCTGCAGCTAATGTTTCTGCATCTGATTCAAAAGCGGATAAAATGAAGAAAGTATTAAAATACTCTGTTAATAATCCACTTAACTATTTATATCAGTCTGATGCTGCAAAATTAGACTGGGTTTCTGATGAGAATGGAAACATGCCGGAAAGATGGGGACATGCTACCGAAAAATCTGCATACGATCCATGCCCTGCAGGCTGGAGAGTAGTAGATCTTGAAAGTGTTTCCACCGGCATTATTCTTGGTAATTTTATTTCAAAAGGAAATACACCTTGGTTCTATAATAAGCAATTTAATAATGCTTATGGTATAGATCCGGGAGACATGAATGCAGTGGTGAAATATGAAAATTATGACCCGGCTAAATATAACTATATCGGTGGTACTCTATATGCCTATTTTTCAGGAAAAGGAGCCGTTGCTTATGGATTTATATTAAATAGACCAGAATACAATATAGGTTTATTTCCTAATACGGGTATAAGAGGTTTTAACGGAGGTAATGCGATGAACGATTATCTTAATGGCACCTCAGGTTTAAAGGCTTTCCAGTATTCTGGTATCTGGACATCCGCCAGCCAAGGTAGCGGAGGTAGCTCTTTAGGGATGTTATTTAAACCAACCTCCAATCCTTATTATTTCTTAACTCCAACCTTCGGTTTCCGTCCTCAGGCTGCAATGTCATGCCGTTGTGCTGAAATCAAGTATGATACTAATGGAAAAGAAATCGGAAGATACGAGCCGTTTGTACTTCCTGTTGCACCTACTGCTTTGGCTAAAGCAAAAGATGTTCTTTCAAAAGCCGTGATCAAGGAAAAAGTAGCTCAGAACAAACTTGAGTTCTTCCCGAATCCTGTGAAGAGTATGCTGCACATCAAAGGAAACGATGTAGCTAAAGAATACTACTATCAGATTTATAACTTGTCTGGCCAGTTAGTAAAATCAGGTAAATTTGAAAATGAACAAACTGACCTTTCTTCTTTAGTATCCGGCGTATATTTGGTAAGAATTAACAATTCTGACACAATAGCGAAGATCATTAAAGAATAATATAGTTGATGTGAAATCAGGAACCGCCTCAGTTTTGAGGCGGTTTTTTTGTATAATTGAGAATATTTTAATCTCCGTTTTTAATTTTATCATTTATAGTTTGTAATTTTAGCATAGCTTTTAAGTTTGAATTAAAAACATTTTAAACAAATTCATCCGGAAAACAGTAATTCTATTCATTTTAAATATGATTTTAAGCATATTTTAATATTAAATTTTGTTAAAGATGCCTGCCTTTTCGGCAAAAATTATATTTTTGCATGATTATTGATTTGATCTATTGAATTTGAAAATAATTTAAACGAAATAAATAATTGTAAACCTTTTAAATTTTTTAAATTATGTCACAATCGTACGAAGTTATTTTCGAAAACAACAGAAAGTGGGTAGAATCTAAAATTTCACAAGACCCGGAATTTTTTCATGAGCTTGCAAAAACTCAGAATCCTGACTATCTGTATATCGGATGTTCAGACAGTAGAGCCACAGCAGAAGAACTCATGGGAGCCAAACCCGGAGAAGTTTTTGTCCACAGAAACATTGCCAATGTTGTCAATACTTTAGATATGAGCTCCACAGCCGTAATTCAGTATGCTGTAGAACATCTTAAAGTAAAACATATTATCGTATGCGGACACTACAACTGTGGTGGCGTAAAAGCAGCGATGACCCCTCAGGATCTGGGATTATTAAACCCATGGCTGAGAAACATCCGTGACGTTTACAGATTACACCAGGCTGAATTAGACGCTATTGAAGATGAGGGCAAACGTTATGACAGACTTGTAGAACTTAATGTTCAGGAGCAGTGCATCAACGTAATTAAAATGGCCTGCGTACAGGAAAGATATATTATCGAGGAATTTCCTATTGTACATGGCTGGGTATTTGACCTGAGAACAGGTAAGATCATTGATTTGGAGATCGATTTCGAAAAAATTCTGAAAGACATCCAGAAAATCTACAACCTTACAAGTTCCGATTGGGTAATGAGCAGAAAAACAGATTAGTTTTTCTTAAAAATGAATGTAAAATGAAATTCTGGAGTATTATTGTATTGACCTTATTCCTAAACTTCACAGCACTGCCGGGCATTGCTGCCGTTGCAGGCTGGGATATAGCAAGGACCAATGTAATAATCAATGAAGAAGAACCACATTCTCACCCATCATCTTTTATTGTTTACGAAAAAACACTTCCGAAAACTCTGGACGTATTCGATTACGTGAAGTTTTCCGAACCAAACCTTCAGGGTGTATCTTTTGAGCTGATAGATGATTCCTTTCATCTGTCGCCCCTACTTACCATATTTTCTCCGCCTCCGGAAGCCTAATTTTAAGTACAGTTAGATTTTTTTACAGTATTCATATCAGCATTGATATTGGGTACGTGTGCTTTAAAATTAAATTTCCAATCTTTTATAATTGATGATCTGAAGCACAGATCAATCAGTTATAGTATTTTTCAAAAACATCATGAAAAAAACATCATTTATAGGAGGAATCAAGGAGAATTTCCCTTCCGGGCTCGTTGTATTCTTAGTAGCACTTCCGTTATGCCTTGGAATCGCTTTAGCATCAGGTGCACCCCCATTGTCCGGTGTCATTGCCGGGATAGTAGGCGGATTGGTTGTAGGATGTATAAGTAATTCAAACATATCCGTATCAGGTCCGGCAGCAGGCCTTACAGCCATTGTCTTAACTGCCATTACAGACCTGGGAGCCTTTGAACTTTTTCTTTGCGCAGGAATTATTGCAGGAATTATCCAGCTGGTTTTAGGATTTGTAAGAGCAGGAAGTATATCCAATTACTTTCCGAATAACGTTATTGAGGGAATGCTTGCCGCTATCGGTATCATTATTATTTTAAAACAGATCCCTCATGCCATGGGATTCGATAAAGATTACGAAGGACATGAATCTATCTTCGATAACGGCCTTAATTTCGGGTACTTTACCGAATTACTGGGAGCTGTACATGCAGGAGCCATTGTGGTAACACTGGTTTCAGTAGGTATTCTTATTGCCTGGGACAGAATTCCGGCCCTGAAAAGAATGAAAGTACTTCCCGGAGCACTGGTAGCAGTAGTGGCGGGAATACTCCTGAATGAGGCATTTAAACTATCCGGAAGCGCTCTGGCGATCAGTACACAGCACCTGGTTTCATTACCGGTTCCACAATCTCTGGATGATTTCAAAAATCTTGTTACGATGCCTGATTTTTCCGGATTCACCAATACCAAGGTATGGATTGTGGGTGCTACTATTGCCATTGTAGCTTCTATTGAAACGCTGCTTTGTATCGAAGCTTCAGACAGGCTGGATAAGCAAAGAAGAATTACGGATACCAACCTTGAGCTTAAGGCACAGGGAATCGGGAATCTGGTAAGTTCATTCATCGGAGGGCTGCCTATGACATCGGTAGTGGTAAGAAGTTCTGCCAATGCAAACGCCGGGGCCACTTCAAAACTTTCAGCGATGATTCATGGTGTACTTTTACTGGTATGTGTGCTGACTATTCCGTTCATACTCAACTTAATACCACTTGCCACACTTGCTGCCGTACTTATTCTTGTAGGATATAAACTGGCGAAACCTGCTACTTTCAAGCATTTCTGGCATTTGGGTAAATTCCAGTTCATCCCGTTTGTGGCTACGGTAGTGGCTGTAGTGGCAACCGACCTTCTTAAAGGAGTTGGGATCGGTCTGGCTATTTCCGTATTCTATATCCTTCAGGGAAATATGAAACGTGCTTATTATCTGAGCAGGGAAAAGCTGGATGATGCTGATGAAATCAACATAAAGCTTGCTGAGGAAGTTTCTTTCCTGAATAAAGCTGCCATCAAAAAAACACTGAAAAACATCAAACCCAACTCCACCGTAACCATTGATGCAAGAGGAACTTCATATATTGCCACAGATGTACTGGAGATGATCCAGGATTTCGCCAATATCAGGGCAAAAGAAGAAGATATTAATGTGGAACTTTTAGGCTTCAAAACTTCATATAAAGACTATGAAACAGATGAAGATTCCCACATTCTGGTTACCCACCGAAGAGCTATGTAAGCTCAATACAATAATTTTTAATTTAAAAAAAGAATAAATCAAACATATGAAAGCACATACATACGAAACTCAATCTACAATTACTCCTGAAAAAGCATTAGATTTTTTAAAAGAAGGAAACCAAAGATTTGTAAATAACCTGAAAGCCAACAGAGATCTTTTGGAACAGGTAAATGCAACACGTGAGGGGCAATGGCCTTTTGCAGTGGTTTTAAGCTGTATAGACAGCCGTACTTCCGCAGAGCTTATCTTTGATCAGGGATTAGGAGACGTTTTCAGTATCAGGATTGCCGGTAATTTTATCAATCAGGATATTTTAGGTTCAATGGAATTTGGCTGTAATGTTGCAGGTTCCAAACTTGTTGTAGTTTTAGGGCACACGAAATGTGGCGCATTAAAAGGCGGTCTGGACGCAGCACAAATCCAGGGAATGGGAATGGATAATCTCAACCATCTGATTAACCATTTCGACCCAATCATCAATGAAATCATTGAAGAAGGTGAAGAACGTTCATCAAAAAACGGGGTGCTTCTGGAAAGACTGAATCAGCAGAACGTAAAAAACGCAATTGAAGATATTCGTACACAAAGTTCAACACTTAAAAAGTTAGAAGATGAAGGTAAGATCAAAATAGTTGGAGCCAATTATGATGTTGAAACCGGAGTTGTAACCTGGCTTTAAGAGATAAAAGCCGGTACATTTTATCACACATATACAAAAAATCATGGTATAGTTAGATTGGAAATTGATTTTTAAAGTATACAGCAAGACCATTGGATTCTCCGATGGTCTTTATTTTTAACAGGAAGCTTAAAGATAATGTTGTTTTTAAGTCTTATCCATCTACTCTATTTCCCGTTGAATGCAGACATTGTATTATTGATACCCGCAAATACAAAAGATAAACCTGCCTTTGAGAACTTTTCAATTCTTTCCGGAAGTTTTTCAGATTCTTCTTCATTCCAGGTTCCCAGTACATAATCTACCTGGCGGCCTTCGGAGAAGTCTGCAGAGATCCCGAACCTCAGCCTTGCATAATTTGGGGTATTAAGCATCTCATTAATGCTTTTAAGCCCATTGTGGCCGGCATCAGAGCCTTTCATTTTCATTCTTAAAGTTCCGAACGGAAGAGCAAGATCATCGGTAATAATCAGTACATTTTCCAATGGAATATTCTCTTTCTGCATCCAGAATCTTACAGCATTTCCGGAAAGGTTCATATAGGTATCCGGCTTCAGAACGAAAACCTTCCGTCCTTTATACTTCCCTTCTGCCATCCACCCGAAATTGGTTGTATTAAATGAAACATCAAGTGTTTCTGCAATTTTTTCAGCTACTTTGAATCCTATGTTGTGGCGTGTATTTTCGTATTCAGGGCCTTTGTTTCCAAGCCCGACTATTAAATATTTCATTGAGAAATTTTTTGCAAAATTAAGGGATAAAAAATAAAAAAGCCCAATCTTATGAAGGATTGGGCGGGTATATTTTAAAGTTTCTTTTTAGAAAGGTTTATAAATGTAGTTTACACCATATCCTTTCGTCATATAAGTCTGCGGATCGTAGTTATAATTCGTTGTCCAGCTGATTGGAGAAGGAATAGGCGGTATAAGATCCGTTACAGATATTTTTCTGGGATTGTTCGGAGATAAAATATGACTTTCTCTGTCGTTAGATTCCGTAGATAAAAGTCTTGAAATTTTATATACTTTAGGAAGTAATGTAAACGGACTGATTGCAGTATCGTAAATCGTGAAATCGTATGCCAGTCTGGTTGTAGGTCTTCCAAATACTCCGGCAGCCATAGGACCGTAATTTCTTACTACTCTGGATACGTTATCACCTAAATAGGTATATCCTGTTTTGGAATAGCTGATATAAGCGAATGGTGTTCCGGAAACGTCCGGACCGTTTTGCATGATGATGGAATCCAGTTTAGCTGTAGAAGCGCTATACTTTAGATCGTAAAGGGTTTTTGTCTTTCTTAAAAGTGTCTGCGGCCCTGGAGCAGTTGCAGGCGGTACAGGTGCAGGTCTTCTGAAAACTGAACGGTTTTCAGAGATTTTATCCAGTCTGTCGTTTGGCCCGTAAGTAAATAGCTGGCTGTAGGAAACACTATCTTTATCCAGTTTCCCGTTTCCGTCAAGATCAAGGAATCCGTTAAAGGTAATCTGGCTTATTTTGTCACCGCTGTAGGCAATATCTGTAATGGAAGCACTATCCGTAATTACTTTTGTTACCAAAAGCCCGCTGTAGTGGTATTCCGCTAATGTATCTTTATCTGTAATTTCTCTGTATAATGCTCTTGGACCTGTCAGGCCTCCCGTATCGTTCAGATCCAATAACGGATCCCCGTCTTCGTCTAACATGTCTTTGCAGGAATGTATTGAAGAAAAACCTGCAATCAGTAAAATAAAGTAGAAAAGTTGTTTCATTTCCTGGTAATTGTTTATTTTTTCACAAATATAACTTTTTTTTGAACAAAAGTTATGTTTTTATTTATATTCCAATAAAACCGGTAATCAAATGGGTCTTATAAAGTTCTGTAAATATATTTAAGCGCCTGGTCTTTATCCGATACAGGATAATTGTAAGCATCATACAAATACGTCATAGGCGTATTTACTGCAGGTGCAGGAGTTGGCGGCATTACGTACACAGATGTTGGGTTGTTTGGAGAAATCCTGTAAAAGCTCTCCGGGCGAACCAGGCTCCATGCAGTAAAGAATGTTTTGGGAAGTGTAGTGTATGGGTTAACTTTAGAATCATAGTTCTGGAAGCTGTACAAAGTCATCTTTGCAGTAGCCATATTAGGTTCTCCTGTTCCCGTAAGGGTTCCTTTGGCACATTCTGCCTTGAAAATATTATCTCCGTTGTAAGTAAAAGTATTCTGTGTAAACTGGCTGTATGCTGAATTTCCCGCTACTTTTCTTTTTTCCATGATTTTCACAAGCTTTTTACCTGTGGCATCATAGGTAAAGGTGTAGTCGCTTACAAAAGAATCTATTGCCGCAGTAGCCGTACCGGTACATGTTGCACTATATACATTGCCTTTGCTGTCTTCACTTACACTAAAATCATAAGTCATACTTCCGGTCAGGCTCCCAATAAATTTTATTTTACTGATTTTATTATTGATATACGTTACCGTACCTGTATAATAATTATTGTTGGTTCCATCTCTCAGCATTCCTTTCTGAAAAGCAGTTCCGTTAAATGTATACTCTTCCTGTACATTATTGTTTAAGGTAATCTTTTCCAAAACTCTTGCCGGGGGAGTTGGTGTATTCCCATTTCCTCCGTTATTGGAGCTGGGCTCGAATTGATCTTCAGAAGAATTGTTACATGAAACCATCAACCCGAAAAATACTCCGGCAATGATTTTAAGAAGATAGTTTTTTCCCATGAAAAAATATTTTAGTGAGTTGACAAATATAATTCATTTTTTTGATGAAAACATTTACTTATTCAACAAATTAATAACAATCCGTATCTTTTAACAAAAAAAACCTAAAAACAAATATTTTCAGGTTGTTATTTATGACTTATTACGAAATTAGTATGGCTGCAGAACGGATGTTGTAAGAACGGACTGAGACATCTCGTTATTCAGAAAATCTGTATTTACCGCTCTTCCTATTCCCAATGTTCCGGAGTTCAGATTCCTTTTCGTACAGGCTACTTTTACGCTGTAATTGTTCTTGGGTGTAAGACCCGCAAGTGTTGCATTGAGATTGAAGATTTTATAGCTTCCTTCCGAACCTATTAAAACGTCTGTACGGACTGCTCTCAGTGTGTTATCTACAAAAATACCACATGCAAACCCTGTAGAAGCATTGTCATTTCCCGTTTTCTGGGCTGTAGTCTGAAAAGTAAACGCTACTTTATTTACAGCATTGGTAATAGAAAATGTATCCGAAGTTCCCGGCAGAACCGTCCATGCAGAAGTAATGGCCGTACCTTCGGTATAGGGAGTTGTAGCACCGTTGGGTGAAGAAAAAGACGCACCCGTCTGGTCGGCAACGGTATTCAGTGAAAATACGGACATACTTCCCTGCCCATCTGCAATTTTGATACTCTTCCAGTCATTCTCGTGTAATTCCGTGTTATTATGAAAAATAGTCCCAGCCACTCCGGCTGATCCTTTAAGCTGGTTCGTCCCACCGGTCCTGATTTCTTTCCTAACGCTTATATCTCCATTCACATCAAGCATACCGGCAGGATTTGAGGTATTCACACCCACCTGCGCATTCATCCATATAGCAAACAGCAGGGATTTTATGATAATAATTTTTTTCATGTCCGGATTAATTTATAATTGGGTTAAATACCTGCGGAATCTCATATACATCCACTTTCAGGGAAGACTGGGTAATAAAGCTGTTAATGTTGGTATCCGCATTGATTCCTATTGCCAGTACAACATCACTTGCCGTTCTGTATGAGGCAAGCCTTGAACAGGCCACACTTACATTGTGCTGTCCTTTGGAAAGATTGGTAACTATCCCGATCTGGTTATGGGTAATGAAAGTACTTGCTGCACTACTTGCTTTCAGGTTTCTCTGTCTGAGATTTACCAGCTTGTCGTCCACAAAAATACCGCATGCATAATCTATAGAAATATCAGGTGTTCCGTTTACAGGAAGATTTGCCTGTACCACGGTTTCAAACTGAAAATACGTTTTACTGTCTGTACTGAATACACTGATAGGCTGAGACAGGCCCGCAATTTTTTTGAATCCCGGAAGACTGGAAATATTCGCTCCTTTTGTAAAAGCTGTATTTTTAGCAGCAATACTGGAATGTTCATTATTGGTAAATTTTATTCCGGTCTTGTCTGAAAAAGAGTTGTTGAATATGAGATAAAATTTATTCGGTTCGTATTCGGGAATACGGAGCGACTTCCAGATGGGGGGATAGCCCTCTCCCTGGGAAACAAGAATCTGGTCGTTATTACCCTGGGATAAAGTATTGTCCATAACATTCAGGACACTTATTTTATCTCTGAAATTGATGTCTCCGTTAACGTCGAGTTTTGCATTTGGCGAATCAGTATTGATTCCCACCTGAGCAGAAAGAGACAGTCCTGCTGCCAAAAACAGGATCGAAATACTATGTTTCATTAATTAATTGCTTTTATAGGTAACGTATTCAATAACATCTATCTTCATGACAGATTCAAGGGTAAATGCATTGGAAACGGTATTGGTATCGGATACATTACGGCCTACCGTAAATTGGGAGTTAACATTGGATGTGTTGATTTTTCTGCACGCCACTTCAAGTTTCTGTGCTCCTACCGGAACATTCTGCTCCGTATAGTTAAGCGTGAAAATATAATCCTGAATCCCAGATTTTTCTGTATTATTGTTTGAAACAACTTTGTCAGGGCGTACTGCCACCAGCTTTCCGTTCCTGAAAACCCCACATGTAAAAGTAACGGACTGGGAAGCGGCTGCATTCGGGGCCTTCATCTCTATTCCTGTCTGGAACTGATAAGTAAGCCTGTTCTTCCCGTTCTTGATAATAAAATTATTCTCAAGTCCGGTAATTTTAGACCATTTACCTTTTGAGGTATCGGCAATATCATCTCCAACATTGTTTTTATAAATATTATCTGCTGCAATACCATCCGAAAGATCGGTAATTCCTGCCTGGTCTGAAGATAAATATGAATTGATAAGCTTGTACTGACCTTCTTCCATAAAGGAAACATTCAGTGATTTCCAGACCGGAGGCAATCCGTCTCCCTGCGAAACCAAAACCTGTCCGTTCAGTCCTGCATTCCCTATTTGGGCAGATGTTCCGCCTACTCTGAGTTCTTTTCTTAAAGTGGTTTTCCCGTTGACATCGAGAATAGATTTGGGAGAAGATGTTCCAATTCCCACCTGCGCGTAACTATGGAGGGATAAAAATCCGGCCGCGCAACCATACATAATTCTTTTCATAATGAAGGCTGCAAAGGTATGAATTAAAAATATAAAAAACCATTTATATCCATCTAAACACATATAAATAAAGCGATTATGTTGTAAAATTAATCGTACAGAAAAGTAGAATTATTACTACAAAATATCATTTTTCTTCCTGTTTTACCCGGCATACATCTTCCAAACCCAATATCAGAAGCCGATTCCGTATTATTTTTTCTCATTATTCCGTGATTTTAGAAATTATCTTCCTGTTTACCTCAGGATAGCCTTTTTTAAGTTACACATTCAAAAGGTCAAAAAAAAGATCCGGAAATTACAATTTCCGGATCTTTTTTATTTCAGATTAAAATTCCAAACCACTTATTCTTTTAGTTGTGTCCGATAATTGTTTTTAAAAGAATATTAACTTCATCCACATTTTTCACCTTTTCTTTTCTCATCATCAGCAGATTTCCTTCTTTACCTATCTTTTCCTTAAGCTGGGCCTCCGCAGGATTTTGTGTTAAATAACTAATGATATGCCTGAATCTGTCTGTCTGATAAAACTTATCCTGAGGATTCGCAGGGAAATATCCTAAAAATATACCATTCTTCATTACAATCTTTTCAAATCCTATTTCCGCAGCAAGCCATTTCAGCGCAACACTTTTTAATAAATTGATGGCTTCTTTCGGTAAGGCTCCGAAACGGTCCATCAATTCAAGTTCAAACTGATGAAGATCCTTTTCATTATTAATCTCTGCAATTTTCTGATACAGCAGCAATCTTTCTTCCGTATTGGAAATATAGAAATCCGGAAGCATCAGCTCCAGGTCGGTATCAATATTGACATCTTTTACGGATTTGAACAGCTTCTGCCTGTCTTCTTCATTATCAAACAGATTTTCAAAATCTGCATCATCTTTTAATTCTTCCAGAGCCTCCTGCATCAGCTTCTGGTATGTTTCAAACCCCATCTCATTAATAAAACCGCTTTGTTCAGCACCAAGAAGATCTCCTGCACCACGGATCTCAAGATCTTTCATAGCAATCTGGAAGCCGCTTCCTAAATCAGAGAACTGCTCAATGGCTTCAAGACGCTTCCTGGCATCAGAAGTTATCATATCATACGGAGGCGTAATGAGGTAACAGAAAGCTTTCCTGTTGCTTCGCCCTACCCTTCCTCTCATCTGGTGCAGATCTGCCATTCCAAACTTTTGGGCATCATTGATAAATATTGTATTGGCATTGGGAACATCTACTCCACTTTCAACGATTGTTGTGGAAACAAGAACGTCGTATTTTCCTTCCATAAAATCAAGGACATTCTTTTCCAGCTGTTTGCCTTCCATTTGTCCGTGCCCTGTAATAACCCTTGCATCCGGTACAAGTCTCTGGATAAGTCCCGCAATATCTTTCAGGTTTTCTATCCTGTTATTGATGAAATATACCTGTCCGTCTCTCTGAAGCTCATAAGAGACAGCATCCCTCAGGGTTTCTTCATTAAAACCGATCAGCTGGGTATCAACCGGCTGCCTGTTTGGCGGTGGTGTTTTTATAACCGAAAGATCTCTTGCGGCCATCAGGGAAAACTGAAGCGTTCTCGGGATCGGTGTGGCAGTCAATGTAAGGGTATCTACATTATTCTTTAGTGTTTTCAGTTTATCTTTCACTGAAACTCCGAATTTATGCTCTTCATCAATAATGAGCAATCCCAGATCTTTGAACTTTACAGAGGTGCTTACCAGCTGATGTGTTCCGATGATGATATCTACTTTGCCGTTTTTAAGACCGTCTAAAGCTTCTGATTTTTGCTTGGCTGTCCTGAATCTGTTTACATAAGAGACATTTACGGGAAAATCTTTCAGCCTTTCCTTGAAGCTCCTGTAATGCTGAAACGCCAGAATAGTGGTAGGAACCAATACAGCAACCTGCTTCCCATCTGTTGCCGCTTTAAATGCTGCACGGATCGCAACTTCTGTTTTCCCGAAACCTACATCTCCACAAACCAGCCTGTCCATAACCGTTTCCGCCTCCATATCACGCTTTACATCAATGGTTGCTTTTTCCTGATCCGGAGTATCTTCATAAATAAAACTGGCTTCCAGCTCATTCTGCAGGTAAGAATCCGGTGTATAGGCAAATCCTTTTGCTGTTTTTCTTTCCGCATACAGCCTGATAAGGTCAAAAGCGATCTGTTTTACTTTTGCCTTTGTTTTCTGTTTCAAAGATTTCCAGGCCGGAGAACCTAATTTGCTCAATACAACTTCTTTTCCGTCCGGACCGTTATATTTTGAAATTTTATGCAGTGAGTGGATACTTACATATAATAAGTCCCCGTTTTTGTAAGTAAGTTTAAAACATTCCTGGATTTTCCCGTCATTGTTTACCTTGACAAGCCCCATGAACTTGCCAATTCCATGGTCGATATGGGCAATATAGTCTCCAATTTTCAGGGACATCAGGTCTTTCAGGGTTAACTGTTCGGATTTTGCAAAGGTATTTTTCGCTTTATACCTTTGATAGCGGTCAAAGATCTGGTGATCCGTATATACTAAAAGCTTGTGGTCATTATCTACAAAGCCTTCGTGTAATTCGGATTTAAAACTTTTAAAAGGAAGCTCATGCTCCAGCTCTTCAAATATGGATTCAAGTCTTTCTTTTTGTTTTTCTGTAGAAAAAGAGATCCAGGTATCAAAACCTTCATTCTGCTTTTCCTCAATATCTTCTATCAGCAATTCAAAATTCTTGTGGAAAGAAGGCTGTGGAAGCTGTTCAACTTTTATTTCGGTAACTTCTTTAAGCCCTTCAATAGTAATACCTGCAAAATCAACTGTTTTAAATTTTTTGAAATCGAATAAAAAATCCTGATCTGAAATAAAAAGTTCCTGTGGTGTTCTGTGGGCAATATCTTTACTTAACGTTTCATATTTCTCCAATGATTTCTCATAAAAAGCCCTGATCTTCTGCATCCCGACAGCTCCGTTTCTGGATACAACACAACTTTCTTTAGCCAGCAGCTGAAGCAATGAAACCCTGGTTCCGGATACTGAAAAGTTCATATTGGAAACCAGTTGAAAGTCTTTTATTTTATCTATGGAAAGCTGTGTTTCAATATCAAAGGTCTTAATACTTTCCACTTCATTCCCAAAGAAAGTGATACGGTAAGGCTTTTCATTGGAATACGAAAACACATCAACAATTCCACCCCTTACGGAGAATTCTCCCGGTTCAGAAACAAAATCTGCCTGCTGGAAATTATAGTGATTCAGCAGTTCATCCACAAAATCAAAATCCAGCTGGTCTCCCACTTTTATATGATGCGAAATGGCTTTAAAGTCTTCTTTTTTCAAAACTTTTTCAGAAAGCGCCCCTGCATAAGCCACAATAACTTTAGGTGATTTTCCGGAATTGATCTTATTCAAAACCTCCGTCCTGAGTACAAGATTGGCATTCTGTGTTTTCTCTACCTGGTACGGCTCAAGGTGAGTTGCCGGGAAATACAGTACCTTATCCTTTCCAAGCAGGTCTTCCATTTCGGTATTGGCATACAGCGCATCTTCCTTATCATCCACCAGATAGAGAACGGTTTTCTTTTGCGTTAAAAAGAGTTCAGCAACAAAAATGGAAACTGAGGACCCTGCACTTCCTCTCACGGAAACATGCTGACTTTTTTCTAATTGGATGAAGATTTCTTTTCCAAACTCTTTCTGAAGCAGATCGGGAAGAAATTTTTCGCGGATAGGTTTTAGCTGCATAAGTAGTAACGATATAAACGACAAAAGCGATTTCGGGAGTATTCCGAAACCGTTTGATTAATACAAAGATATGGATATTTTTTTTCCTTCCGAAATTTCAAATTGCCAAAAATATAATTAAAAACAACATATACATACCCAAATCTTAATTTTTTACCAATTTATTTAATTTAAAGTTAAAAAAATACCATTATTTCGGCATGGCACAGTGTTTGGCAATTCTACCCTATCGAACTTTAAAGAAATAACATTATGAAAAAAGCAATCAAAATTTTAGGACTCTTTATGCTGGTCTTTGTAACCGCATTATCATTTACATCGTGCAGTGATGACGACGATCCTGTAAACAATGACTTCTTTGCAGGAACTTACAAAGGAAGCATTTCTTACAATGACGGATCTACCAATAACAGTACAGACAATGGAAGTGTATTTGTAACCAAGATCGCGAGCGGTACAAAATATAATTTTGCATTTTCCAACGGTATTCCGGATCTTAACGGAGTAGAATTTCAGCAGCAGGGTGACCACACCCTTGTAATGGTAGGATCCAGCGCTACCTCTTATATAAGAATTGACAATAATGAATTGAAGATTCTGTATATCAAGGACGGTAAAACCTGGACTGCCAACTGTACACGTTAAATCAACTATTCATCATTATAAAGAAAGCCTGCTTCTTCAACGGAAGCAGGCTTATTTTGTCTTAAAGATTCTTGTTTAAGTTTTTTTTAAGCAGTAATAAACTTTAGTTAAGTATTAAAAATGCAGATTTTTCAGCCTGTTTTTTGTATACCTTTACTTAAGAAAAATAAACAGTACATCTCATGAAAAAATTATTAACAGCAATGTCACTGGCCCTAGGACTGGGATTTGCAACCGCACAGCAGACTGCTCCGGCAAGTACTGCAGCATCTCATCAAACTACAAAAACAGTAAAAGCTCCCGAAGCTAAAACTGCAAAACCTGCAGCAAAGATGAAAAAGGACGGAACACCCGACAAAAGGTATAAAGAAAACAAACATCTTAAAAAAGACGGTACTCCAGACAAAAGATATAAAGCAAGCAAGTAAACTTTAACATATAGTTGTTATTTTCATAATCAAATTTCGAAGAAACCGGTGGAATATTCACCGGTTTTTTTATGGCATCCTGTTTAAAATGATTTCATATTCTATACTTATTTATAAATTTGAGGCATGTTAAACTTCTTCAAGAAAAATGCGGCATTGATCTGGGCAAAAAAACATGTCCGGAAAACCGGGGAATTCAAAAAAAACTCAGTGAGAAATCAGGAAGCTCTTTTGCTGTCCTTAGTAAAAACAGCTCAGAAAACCCTTTTCGGAAGGGAACATGATTTTGAAAATATACAATCTGTTAAGGAGTTCCAGGATAAGGTTCCCGTTGCAGATTATGAAGATCTGAAACCTTACATCGAAAGGGTAAAAAAAGGACAGGCCAATATTCTCTGGACCGAAACTCCTGAATATTTTGCAAAAACTTCAGGCACAACTTCAGGCTCGAAATATATTCCGATCTCAAAGGAAGGAATGCCGTTTCAGGTTGCGGGAGCCCAAAGCGCACTGTTTCATTATATTGCAAAGAAAAATAATGCAGATTTTGTGAACGGAAAAATGATCTTTCTCCAGGGAAGCCCTGAACTGGAAGAAGTCTTTGGCATAAAAACAGGACGTCTTTCAGGAATCGTAGCCCATCATATTCCGGCCTACCTTCAAAAAAACCGTCTTCCGAGCTGGAATACCAATATTATGGAGGATTGGGAGGCCAAAGTTGACAAGATCATTGAAGAAACGGAACATGAAAACATGACGCTTATTTCAGGAATCCCGCCGTGGCTGATTATGTATTTTGAGAAACTTACTGAGAAACACGGAAAGAAGATCAAACAGTTATTCCCCAATCTGCAGCTTCTTGTTACCGGGGGCGTCAATTATGAGCCATACCGGGATAAAATGAATGAACTACTGGGCGGGAAAGTTGATATTATCCAAACTTTTCCGGCATCTGAAGGATTTTTTGCTTTTCAGGACGACTATATGAAAGAGGGGCTGCTTCTTTTAACGGATCACGGAATTTTCTATGAATTTATTCCTCTGGAAGAATACGGTAAACCCAATGCCAGAAGATTGACTTTAAAAGATGTAGAACTCCACAAAGATTATGCACTTATCCTTACCACCAATTCAGGTTTGTGGGCTTATTCAATAGGTGATGTTGTAAGGTTCATAGATAAGGAGCCGTACAGAATCCTGGTAAGCGGAAGAACGAAACATTTCACGTCTGCCTTTGGAGAGCATGTAATCGCCTTTGAAGTTGAAGAAGCCATGAAAGCTGCTTTGGAAAAGCATCCTGCACAGATCACGGAATTCCATCTTGCTCCACAGGTAAATCCTAAAGAAGGACTTCCGTATCATGAATGGATGATAGAATTTGAAAAAGAGCCTGAAAATTTAGAGTTATTCAGAAATGAACTGGACCGCCAGCTTAGAGAGAGAAATACATATTATGATGATCTCATTACGGGAAATATTCTTCAGGTGCTTCATATTACCGGACTAAAAAAGAATGCTTTCCATGAGTATGCAAAATCCCAGGGTAAATTGGGAGGCCAAAATAAAATACCCAGACTTGCGAATGACAGAAAAATTGCAGATCTATTGGAAATTTACAAACTTTAAAGATATTTTTTCAATTCCAAAAACATATATTCGAAAAAAATTATAAATTTGAAAAAATAAAAAATAATAATGAAAGCATCTGTACTGTTAAAATCATCTTTACTCACATCTTTATTTGTAATTTCATCCTGTGCCACAACAAAATACAGCGAAGATGTTTCTAAAAACAATTATTCTAATCTTCAGGCTGGAAAAATGTACGTTGTTTCCATGAAAGATGGTTCTCCAAAGCAGAAAATGCTGTTCCGAAATATTGACGGTGATAACCTGATAGGAACCACAGGCAAAAAAGACAGTACAGAAGTAATTATCCCGAAATCCAATGTAGCTGCCGTAAAAGACAGATCCAAAGCGAGAGTAACAGCAGGTGCAGCCGTAATTGGTGCTGCGGGTGTTGCAGCTATCGTGATCAGTTCACTGAGGGCAGACTAAAATAGATTTTATCTTTCGGGACCTATTTGATTTATCATTTAAAAAACCGCTATATAAACAGCCTTAAATAAATATTTAGGGCTATTTTTGTGCATGATTTCCTTTACACCGTTAAAAACATTGCAAAATGTTGAATTCAGGAATCTTCTTACGGGAAGATTTTTTATTGTTTTAGCCTTCAGAATGCTCGCAACTTTACTGGGATGGTGGGTATATCAGTTAACAAAAGATCCATTTTCAATAGGCCTTATCGGGCTTTCGGAGGTAATTCCGGCGGTAAGCTGCGCACTGTATGCGGGCCATGTTATTGACATGAACGAAAAAAAGAGACTGCTTCTGATCTGCAATTATGCCTATATATTCCTGATCGGTCTTTTGTTGATTCCAGCATTTTTCAATGTAGAGATGCATTTTAACGGCCACGAAATTACCTATTTCATCTATGGTGTTATATTTTTCACAGGAATTGCAAGAGCTTTCATTGGACCTATTGTTCCGTCAATGATCCCTAAAATTGTAAAGAAGGAAAATCTCCCGAATGCAGTAACCCTGAACCAGGCTACTTTTCTGATCTCTTCCGTATGCGGACATGCTGTGGGCGGACTTCTTATCGGTTATTTCGGAGTAAAATGGACTTTGGTTGTTATTATTTCCCTGATATTTATTGCTTCATTATTCTTCTGGCAGCTGAAACAGCAGCATTCCGAATATAAAAAAGAGAATGTAAATGTTGTGGAAAGTATGCGTGAAGGTATTTCTTATATCTTTAAAACAAAAGAAATTTTAGGGGCATTATGCCTTGATATGTTTGCGGTGCTTTTTGGTGGGGCTGTTGCTATGATCCCTGTATTTGCCACTGACATCCTGGATGCCGGAGCGGAAGGCTTCGGTCTTCTGAATGCCGCTTCAGATATAGGCTCTATGTGCATCATTACTCTTCTGGCGCTTGTTCCGTTAAGAAAAAATCAGGGAAAAATCCTTCTTGCAGTTGTTGCCGGATTCGGGCTTTGCATTATTGGCTTCGGGTTATCCAAGTTGTACTGGCTGTCATTTATCTTCCTGGTAATGAGCGGAATGCTGGATGGAATTTCAGTGGTAATCAGAGGAACCATTGTGCAGCTGAAAACTCCTGACAACATCAGGGGACGTGTATTGAGCGTCAACTCCATATTCATTATGTCGAGTAATGAAATGGGGCAGTTTGAAAGCGGACTGATGGCAAAATTGCTAGGCGTGGTACGTTCTGTAGTCTTCGGGGGAAGTATGACGGTTTTAGTCGCTATTCTTGTAGCGAGTACCAATCCCAAGCTGAGAAAAATGAATTATTAGACAATAATATGCTGATTCTATTAAATATATCACAAAAACTTTAATTTAACTTTAATAATTTTTTATATTTGTCTTTTTTAAATCCCCCTTTATGAAAAAAGCATTACTCATTTTTCTAATCATCTGCTCGCGCATCTTATATGCCCAATCAGATTGTATTAGTGCAATATCTATCTGTGGAAACTCAGATATTTCTTATACACCGTCGGGACCAGGGAATGTTCTGGAAGGCATTGGTGTGAATTCCTGTCTTAGTGATACGGAAAATGAACACTTTTCCGTATGGTACAGTTTCACGGCATCAACCTCAGGAACATTGGCATTTACAATTAATCCCAACGTTGATACTGATGACTATGACTTCGCTGTTTACGGTCCTACCACCAACGGCTGTACTTCACTGAACAACAGTAATATTTTTGTAACACCGGTAAGATGTAATTTCTGGGGCACAGGTAGCTCCCAGGGGAATACAGGCCTGTCACTGACTATACCGCCACCGCCACCGCCAAATACAAACGGAAATGCTGGAAACCAGGACGAATGGAGCCCACACCTTGTAGTACAGGCAGGCGAGACATATTATCTTGTTGTAGACAACTACAGAAGTTCTGCAAACGGATTCTCCCTGACATGGAGCGGTACCGCAAGCTTAAGCTCTGCATTTAACGATCCTACTCTGGCACCTTATCCATTTGTTACTCCGGGACTTCCGGCTGCTAACCCGAATGATCCGAACGAGGTGACTGTATGTTCACTTGCCACTCCATTCAACTTTGCTTCATTAAGCACAGGAATTATCAATGGCAACAGTGGAAATTTCAAGGTAAGCTATCACAAGAATACCAATGATGTGATTACAGGCGGAAATCCTGTTACAACAGAAATAGTAAATCTTGCATCAGTTTATTACTACAGAATTGTATATCAGGATCCTACAAATCCAAGCAACCCTATGAACGGGTGCTTTATTACAGGGAAATTTAAATTTAGAGACGGAAGCTTTACTCTAACCAATGCCACACTTACAAGCTGCAGCAACAATGGTTCAGGTACGGCAATGTTCGATCTTACAACCGCTGCTATAGGAGCCGGCCCTAATCATGTATTAAAATATTATCCTACTATGTTCGACCTGAATGCAGGAACGAATGAGATTACAAGCCCGGCAATCTACCAGTTTGTATCTGCCGAAGGAAAAATATATGTAAAGGCAACCAATGAGTTCGGATGTACGGCAACAGCTGAAATTACATTGAAATTCCATCCTTTGGTACCGGTAACTGATTCTTCTCTGAGATCATGTTTCCTTGAAACAAACCCTTCACTGGGAACATTTAATTTGAGCAATGCTATAGTAACCACACTGACAAGTGCAACAAAAAAGTATTATCCTTCTCTTACAGATGCAGTAAACGGAACAAATGAAATTTTAAGCTTCCTTGCTTATACTGCTCCATCAGGAGTTATCTACGTAAAAGTATTTAATGCGCAGGGATGTTATTCTATTGCGAAAGTAACTCTTACTGTACTTTCTCCGGTGTACTCAAATGTTCTTAAGGATAAGATTATCTGCGTTGAAGATAAAACAACACTGGATGCAGGACCTGGATTTAACGGTTACGAATGGAGCACAGGAGCCACTACACAGAGTATTACTAATGTAAGCGTAGGAACCTACTGGGTTAAACTAAAAACCGGAGACTGTATCACATTACAGACCGTAAAAGTATATGCTTCCGAACAGCCGGTTGTTTCAAGTATTGATATTGCCAATACTTCTATAACCGTAAATGTTATCGGAGGGACTCCTCCTTATCAGTATTCTATGGATAATATTAACTGGCAGGATTCTAACGTATTCAGCAATATTTCAAGAGGAGACCATACGGTATATGTAAAAGATGCCTACGATTGTGAGCCTATTGATATAACAGTTGTTGTACCTAATCTTATTAACGTTATTACTCCAAACGGAGACGGTATTAATGATGTTATAGATTATTCAGCGCTATCAGGAAAACAGGGTCTTATATTAAGTATCTTCGACAGATATGGAACCAAGATCCACCAGGCCGATAAAACAAACGGATACAAGTGGGACGGAACTGTTGCCGGTAAAAAAGTTCCTACAGGAACATACTGGTATTCTGTAACATGGAATGAAAATGATAAAAAGAACACACCATTTAAATTCTCAGGATGGGTAATGGTAAAAAATAGAGAATAATTTCTTGTCATAATAAAACCGCTCTACGGGGCGGTTTTTTTAACATAAATGCTGATAACTTTATTTTACTCAAATCTTGTTTCACAAAAATCATTTTAAACATGAAAAAAACATTACTTCTTTTAATTCTATTTATAGCACAGGTGTTTTATGCACAGTCCGATTGCGTCACGGCAATCCCTCTTTGCGGAAACTCTGAGCTATCGTACACCCCGTCAGGACATGGAACTATCGCAGAGAATCTATCCGCAAACGGATGTCTGGGCAGAAGTGAGAATTTCTCGGTATGGTATACTTTTACCGTTGCTACATCCGGAACTTTAACATTCGTTATTGATCCCAACGTAAATTCCGATGACTACGATTTTGCAGTATACGGTCCTACAACCAATGGATGTACTTCTTTAAATACCAATAACACTTTTGTAACGCCGCTAAGATGTAACTACAACGGTAGTACTCCAACGGGAAATACAGGACTTACTTTAACTTTGCCTCCACCTCCACCTCCCAATACAAACGGAAATGCAGGAAACTCAGCTGAGTGGAGCCCATATATGCAGGTACTGGCCGGTGAAACATATTATCTTGTTGTAGACAACTTCAGAAGTTCTCCGGACGGATTTAAAATGACATGGGGTGGTACCGCTACCTTAAGTTCAGCATTTAACGATCCTGTTCTTGCGCCTAATCCTTTCCTTCCGCCTGGTATCCCTGGAGCTAATCCGGATGACCCTACAACCATCATGGTATGCGGGCTTCCGTCACAGTTCAACTTTACTACCCTTACTCCAGGTATTATCAATGGGAACAACCCTAATTTCCAGGTTACTTACCATGACAACGTTAACGATGTTATTACAGGAGAAGATCCACTTACCACTGCTACTGTAAACGGAACAACTACTTACTACTACAGAATCCGGTATTTTGATCCTGACAACCCGAACAGCGTTATCAATAAATGTTTCATAAGTGGTAAGTTTAAATTCGTAAATGCCAGCATTACAGCAAGAAATGCAACTATTTTTGCTTGTAACAATAATGGTGAGGGTATAGGTAAATTTGACCTTACAACGGCAGATGTATTTACCGGAACCGTAACCAAAAAATATTATCCTACTCTTGCCGATCTGAATGCTGATACTAACGAAATTACCAACCCTACTGATTATATTTCCCCTCAGAAAATAGTTTACGTTAAAGTAATTTCTGTATTTGGATGTACGGCTACAGCAGCCATTACGCTATCATTCCACCCGGTGGTAACGTTAAAAGATGCAATACTGGAAGAATGTTACATTGAAAATGATGTCCTGAAATCTACATTTGATCTTACAACTGCTGATGTAGGTTCGATAGCGGGACAAACGAAGAAATTCTACAAGACACTAATCGATGCCAAGGCAGAAACCAACCCGATTTCTCCTGCAAATGCTTACATTACTGAAAGCACTGAGGTTTATGTAAGAGTAACCAATACCAACCAGTGTTACGCTATTGCCAAGATCACGTTAAAAGTTCTTCCTCCGGTAAAATCTGCCGTGCTGAAAGACAAAACAATCTGTGCTGAAGCTAAAACAACATTGGATGCAGGGCCAGGATTTGACGGTTACGAATGGAGCACAGGTGCCACCACACAATCTATCAACAATGCAGGAATAGGAGTTTATTGGGTAAAACTGAAAACAGGAAAATGCTTCACTTTACAGACTGTAACTGTTTTTGCTTCTTCACAGCCGGTAATTGCCAGCGTGGATATCAGCAATAACACTATTACAATAAATGCTTCAGGCGGAACCCCTCCTTATACGTATTCAGTAGATGGTATCAACTGGCAGACAACCAATACATTCAGCGGGCTTCCTAGAGGAGAAAATAAAATCTTCCTAAAGGATTCTTTCGACTGTAATCCTATCCAGATTACTGTTACGATACCAAACCTGATCAACGCTATTACTCCGAACGGGGATAAGGTAAATGACGAAATTGATTATTCTGCATTGGCTTATAAGAAAAATCTGATATTCATTGTATATGACAGATACGGAAACAAGCTTTATGAAGCCAATAAAATGAGAGACTACAAATGGGACGGAACAGCCTCCGGCAAGAAAATCCCTACAGGTACTTACTGGTACACCATCTCATGGAACGAAAACGATAAAAACAGTACCGAAACGAAATATTCAGGATGGATACTGGTAAAAAATAAAGAATAAGTTAATTCTTAGACCATAAAAAGAAAGACTGTCGTAATTGGCAGTCTTTTTTTATTCAATACCCCTATTTCATCAATAGTAAATAAAAAAAATCATTTATCATTTTCACCCTGATGAATATTACTTATTGAAAATTTTCTATTTTTGAACCCCACTTTTTACTAACACTCATCTGAGTTCTGTTTTTACACGTTAAGAACGAATTGCTGATAACTTGTTAGTTACTATTTTTTAATTATTTTTTTAAATAAACTATCTTTGCAGTATGGCGCAGAAAGAAACATTATCATCCCTTACACACGGAAACTTTGCAAGAGAATTGTCTATTGCGGATGGAAAAATGCCTCCCAATGCTGTAGATTTTGAAAGACTGGTTATAGGAACTTTTTTAATAGACAAGAAGGGGCTTGACCATTCTATTGACCTTCTTACTCCTGAAGTATTTTATGACCCGAGACATCAGGTTATTTTTGCCACGATCCTGAAACTTTATGAAGGTAACCACCCTGTGGATCTGATGACCATTATCCAGGAATTAAAAAAAGAAGACAAACTCAGCCAGGCAGGTGGTGATCATTATATCATCGATCTAACGATGGGTGTAAGTTCATCTGCCCATATAGAATATCATGTACGTGTTATTCTGGAAAAATATATCTTAAGAAGCCTTATTAATGTTTCCGCCAACGTAATCGATTCATCTTACAAAGAATCTACCGATGTATTTGAGCTGCTGGATAAAGCGGAACAGTCCTTCTTTGAAATCACCAACGGTACCATCAAAAAAGGATTCGATACCGCCAATTCATTGGTAAAACAGGCAATTGACACTATCAAATCTTTGAAAGATAAAGAAGGGCTTTCCGGAGTTCCTTCAGGATTCAGGGATATTGATAAAGAAACGGGAGGCTGGCAAAATTCCGACCTCATCATTATAGCAGCCCGTCCGGCGATGGGTAAAACAGCATTCCTTCTATCAATGGCCAGAAATATAGCTGTAGGACACAAAATCCCAATGGTGCTTTTCTCTCTCGAGATGGCATCCGTACAGCTTATCACCAGGATGATTGCTTCTGAAACCAAAATTTCTTCTGAAAAACTGAGAAAAGGAACTTTGGATGATGAAGAATGGCAAAGACTGTTCTCCAATGTATCCGAACTTGAAAATGCACCGCTTTTTATTGACGAAACTCCTTCTCTTTCTATATTCGACTTCCGTGCAAAATGCCGGAGACTGGTAATGCAGCATGGCGTAAAGCTGATCATGGTGGATTATCTTCAGCTGATGACCGCAGGAGGCGGAGGAAAAGGTGTCGGAAACCGTGAACAGGAAATCTCCATGATCTCCCGTTCATTAAAAGCCATCGCCAAAGAACTTAACGTACCTGTTATTGCACTTTCCCAGCTATCAAGAAGTGTAGAAACCCGTCCCGGTAAAAGGCCCCAGCTTTCTGACCTGAGGGAATCCGGAGCTATTGAGCAGGATGCCGATATTGTATCCTTTATTTTCAGACCCGAATATTATAAAATTGCAGTTTGGGACAATGACGAAGAAGGCCAGGAAACTTCAACCGAAAACCAGGCTGAGCTTATCATAGCAAAACACAGAAATGGTGCAACAGCCGATGTAAGATTATCATTCCTGAAGCACTTTGCCAAATTCGGGGATATTGAAGCCGCACTTAATGGCGGTATGGGAGGCTATCCTTCTAATTTCGGTTCTAATGAACCCGGTGGTTTTGAAAAGATTAAAACAACAATTCAACCCGGTGCCGCATTTGATCTTCCTGACAGCTCAAAACTTTCAGGCTCATCGATGAATGATTTCGATGATGACGATGATTTTCCTTTCTAACATCAACAGTATTTTAAATAACCGGCCTGGATTCTTCAAACTTAGTTTTAAGTGGAATACTAAATTTATACAGATCTGAAATTTTGAGAATAGAAATATACACTGATGGAGCATGCAGCGGAAATCCCGGAAAAGGAGGTTATGGAATCCTTATGCGCGTCCCGGAAAAGAACTATCAGAAAACATTTTCAAAAGGATTCAGAAAAACCACCAATAACAGGATGGAGCTTCTCGCTGTTATTACGGCAATGGAAAAACTAAAATCTTCGGAGAACGATATTCACATTTATACAGACAGCAAATATGTAGCTGATGCTGTTAACCAAAACTGGATCTCCGGATGGATCAAAAGAGGATGGAAAAATGTAAAAAATCCGGACCTCTGGAAAAGGTTCATTGAAATGTATAACATGCATAAACCTCAGATGCATTGGGTAAAAGGCCATGCAGGTCACTTTGAAAACGAACTCTGTGATAAACTGGCTGTCGCAGCAGCAAGCTCACCAAACCTGGAAGTAGACACTTATTTCGAAGGCCTGGAAAGCAATTCGCTTTTTTAAAAAATAAACCTATATCATTCATTATTCCCCTTACTATCTTATCATTTGTTAAGAAATCATTATCATTTTCGGTAAAATTAACATTAAATACACACTAATTAATAGGGATTTAATATATTTACAGTATCTAATTAAAAGTAATCCCACTTCAATGAATAAATTTTTACTGTCTTGTATTTCCCTCTTTCTGCTTTTCTTGTCAGGAGGAGCATTTTCCCAAACCTATCAGTTAACCGGAAATCCAGTAAGCACTACCGGATGGACTATGGTAGCCCCCACCCAGGTTATGGGCGATTTTATCCAGCTCACTCCCGATACCAACAACCAGTCAGGGTCTATCAGGCTAAATGATCAGATTAACTTAAAATATTGCGATAAATGGAGGGTTGAATTTGATTTCAGAATGGATTCCAACCAAACATCCAATGGTGACGGAATTGCATTCTGGTATCTGGCGAATCCACCTGTTGCAAGCGTACTAGGCTCCGGACTGGGAGTTTCTCAAAACGCCGTTGGTTTCATTGTAGGTTTTGACACTTATAATAACACCACTACAGCCACAATGAGTAAAATACATGTTGCTTACGGGCAGGTAGCCAATACAACAGACAATAACAATGTTGAATTTTTCAATGTTCCCGGAAGCTCTTTTCACTCACCAGACCTGAACACCACCCAACCTTTTCAGGGAACAACCTATAAGCATGTTGAAGTAACTGCACAGGTAGATCCGGCAATTCCCACCAACTGGATTATAAAAATAACACTTGACGGAACAACAATCTGCAACCAGTCGTTTGCTCCTTCAGGCACAGCAGCTGCAATGACTATTGGATATTTTGGATTTTCGGCTTCCACAGGTGGTGCAAGATCAAGACATTCCATTAAAAATGTAAAAATCTACACCGATAAAGTTCCCATTTTACAAAGTACAGCTACCCAATCGTTCTGTCCAAATCCGACTACGGGGTATGGATCTGTAAATTTAACGACCTTCAATTCACAATTCGTAAGCAATCCTTCCAATTATACATTTACCTACCTGCAGGGAGCAACACCAATCACCAATCCCACCAACTATCAATTCAATACAAATACCACAGTTACCGTAATCATAAAGGACAATGCAGGAATACTATGCGACAACCCGGACGGGAAGATATTGCTGGTACTGGCCCCTCTTACACTCACCGATAAAACCTTAACAGCATGTAACAATAATAAAGCGGGAACAGGAATATTCAATCTTACTACCGCCAATGTAACTGACGTACTTGGCGCAACGAAAAAATACTACAAAACCCTGAATGACCTGAATGCTGGCACTAACGAAATTGCCAATCCGAGCTCTTACACTTCCGCACCCGGAGTAGTTTATGTAAAAGTAATAACTCCACAGGGATGTACAGGTACAGCAAAAATCACCTTAACTTTCTATCCTGAAACCCCGGTAAAAGAAGCTACCCTGCAATCCTGTTTCATCCAGGATAATATTACGAATGCCATATTCGACCTTACCTCTGCTAATGTGACCACACTGACCAGCGGTTTTACAAAAAAATACTATTCAAGCGTGGCAGATGCTTTAAGCGGGACCAATGAGATTATGAATCCATCTCAGTATATGTCCGTGAGCATTGCAGTTTATGTAAAAGTAACAGATTCCAACGGTTGCTTCGCCATAGCAAAAGTTAATCTGGTTGTTCTTCCTCCGGTAAAATCTTCTGTTTTAAAAGACAAAATCATTTGTATTGATGGCAGAACCGATCTGGATGCAGGTCCAGGCTTTGACAGCTACGAATGGAGCACAGGAGCAACCACACCTTCTATTCAGGGAATAGGCGTAGGACTTTATTGGGTAAAACTTAAAACAGGAAGCTGTATTACCCTTCAGACGGTAAAGGTTATTGCTTCCGCAAACCCCGTAATCACAAGCATTGACATCAATAATACAACCGTAACCGTAAATGTATCCGGCGGAACTCCCCCATACAAATATTCTTTAAACGGCATCGACTGGCAGGACTCCAATACATTCACAGGATTACACAGGGGTGAGGCAAAGGTTTTCGTTAAAGATTTTTACAACTGCTCACCTGTTGAAGTTCAGATCACTGTTCCCAATCTGATCAACGCTATTACACCGAACGGCGACAACATTAATGATGTTATTGATTATTCTTCACTCGCATACAAGAAGAATCTGATTTTTATAGTGTATGACAGATATGGCAATAAACTGTATGAAGCCAACAAAACAAGAAACTTCAAATGGGACGGAACTGCATCCGGCAAAAAAATCCTTACAGGAACTTACTGGTACTCTATTTCATGGAACGAAAATGATAAAAACAATACCGAAACCAAATATTCAGGATGGGTATTGGTAAAAAACAGAGAATAAAAGTTTGTCTATATAAAATCACTCCCTTACCGGGGTGATTTTTTTAATGTGACTTACCTCATAAAGCAAGCACAGACAGCTTCTCAATTCCACAAGGAAAACACCCTTCTTATTTTAATCATTTTCACATATTATCAAAATTAATTGCAAAATTGACGATTTTCACTAATCAATTGACAATTATACATTATATATGAAAGAATAAAACAAATATATTTACAAGAATAACCACAAAACTAATTACTTCATATGAAAAGAAAACTACTCATTTATTATTTAACCATCTTATTATGCTTTTCAGGACAGCTGTTTTCTCAAACCTATCAGCTTACAGGAAATCCTGTAAATACTACAGGATGGGATCTTGTCTCAAATGCGGCTGTTGATACCGATTTTGTAAGGCTAACTACAGATAACGGAAATCTATATGGTGCTATAAAACTAGCCACCCCAATCACATTAAGTTATTGTGATAAATGGAAGGTAGAATTTGACTTCAGAATTGACGGAAACGGAACAACACAGTTCGGAAGAGGAGACGGATTTACATTCTGGTACCTTGCCAATCCGCCCACAGGGTTTGTATCCGGAGGAGGGCTTGGAATTCCAGGAAATGCATCCGGGCTTATGGTAGGATTTGATATCTTCAACAATACAACAGAAGGCCAGATGAGTAAAGTGCATGTTCTTTACGGAACAAATGACACTGCCGGAAACAATATTGAATACAATATGACACCTGGCAGCACCTTTCACTCTCCAGACCTCAATCCGACCCAGCCGTTCGTAGGACCAAACTACAAACACGTAGAAGTAAACGGGGAAACAGATCTTACCAATCCTACGAACTGGATTATTAAAATAAAAATAGACGGTATCCTTATTGCAGACCAGTCATTTGCCCCCTCAGGAGCAGCCATCGGAATGTCTCAGGGATACTTTGGATTTTCAGCAGCCACAGGAGGCGCCAGTGCAAGACACTCTATCAAAAACGTAAAAGTTTATGTGGATAAAGTTCCAATCCTGAATGCTACAGTAACCCCTTTTGTATGTACCAACCCTGCAACCGGAACAGGAACCGTGGATCTGACTTCTTTTAATGCCCAGTTTGTGAATAATCCCGGAAACTATGTATTCACTTACTATGTTTTAGGAAACTCAACTCCGATTGCCAATCCTACCAGCTTCCAGTATTCAGGCAATACAACTATTAAAGTGGTCATCAAAGATCCAAGCTCCACGCTCTGCGACAACGGAGACGGAGTCATACAATTAAATCCCACACCTTTTGCAGCAACCGACGCTACACTTACTGGATGTAACAACAATAATGCAGGCACTGCAACTTTCGATCTTACTACAGCTGCTTTAACAACAGTACCGGGCTGCACTATGGAATTCTACAATACCATGGCTGAACTGAACGCAGGAATCAACCAGATCCCCAACCCTACAGCTTATGCATCAGGAGCCGCAGTATTATTTGCAAAAGTAACCACGCCTCAGGGGTGCGTAAGTGTAGCAAAAGTTACACTGAGTCTTAACCCGGTTGTTACAGTAACAGATGCGTCTTTAAGATCATGCTTCCTTGAAACCAATCCTTCTCTGGGAACATTTAACTTAAGCAATGCAACGGTAACAACCTTAACGGGAGCTACAAAAAAATATTACCCTTCTTTAACGGATGCCGTAAACGGCACTAATGAAATTTTAAATTTCTTAGCCTACACGGCCCCATCCGGAGTAATTTATATAAAAGTATTCAATGCGCAGGGCTGCTATTCAATTGCGAAAGTAACATTGACTGTGCTTGCCCCGGTTCTATCCGGCGTATTAAAGGATAAGATTATCTGTATTGAAGATAAAACCACACTGGATGCGGGACCTGGCTTTAATGGCTATGAATGGAGCACAGGTGCAACAACCCAATCTATCACCAACGTAGCCGTGGGAACTTATTGGGTCAAATTAAAAACCGGAGACTGCATCACATTACAGACTGTAAAAGTATATGCATCAGAACAACCTGTAATTACCAATATTGATATTTCAGGAAGTACGGTGACTGTATTTGCTAACGGAGGAACTCCTCCTTATCAATATTCCATGGATAATATACAATGGCAGGCCTCCAATATATTCTCCAACGTACCAAGAGGAGAAACCAAAATATATGTAAAAGACAGTTACGATTGCGAACCTATACAAATCAATATTACAGTTCCTAACCTTATTAACGTAATCACCCCAAACGGAGACGGAGTAAATGACGCCATTGATTATTCAGCACTTTCCAATAAAAAGAACCTGGAAATAGGGATATTCGACAGGTATGGATACAAGCTTTTCCAGGCCGATAAATCCAACAGATATATGTGGGACGGAACAACCGCCGGAAGCAAGAAAGTCCCTACAGGAAACTACTGGTACTCCATCACATGGAACGAAAACAACAGCAAGAATACGCCTATTAAATTCTCAGGCTGGATCATGGTGAAAAACAGAGAGTAAGCTAAATTTGATTATTTTTTATATACCCGGGATCACTCCAAATTTGGAGTGATCTTTTTTTGTTGTCCGCAAAAGGATATATTTCAGGATAAAGGCACTTTATTCGCATTCAATTCTTAAATTTGTCTTATGAATTATTTGGAAGCTTTAAGCAGAAGATATTCTGTGAAAAAATTCAATCACGAGATTATCCCTCAGGATGTCCTCCACAACATTCTTGAGTCAGGAAAACTGTCTGCCAGCTCGCTTGGGCTTCAACCGTATAAAATTCTGGTTGTGGAAAGCGCGGTTATGAAGCAAAAATTAATTCCAGCCTTCTATAATCCGTCGCAGATTTCCACCTGTTCGCATCTTATTGTCATCATTTCAAAGAAGATTATTGAGGAAAGTTATATTCATGGCTACTTTAATCACATTTCCGAAGTTAGGGAAACACCTGTTGAAAACTTAGACCTGTTCCGGAAAAGTATTAATCAGCACATCACCCAAAAAACCCAGGAAGAAATCTTCAACTGGGCTGAAAAACAATCTTATATAGTACTGGCCAATATGATGTATGCCGCTGCTATCGAAAATATAGATTCATGTCCTATGGAAGGCTTCCGGCAGGAGATGATGGAAGAGATCCTCAATATCAATCCGGAAACAGAAAAAGTAACCGTTACACTCGCCCTGGGCTACCGCTCTGAGGAGGACCATTTCCAGCACATGAAAAAAGTAAGAAAACCAAACGAAAAATTGTTTAAATTTATTTAATATTTAAATGATCGTACCTAAAGAAAGCATATGATAAAAGCGGATGTATTAGTAATTGGTTCCGGCATCTCGGGACTTTCCTATGCCATTAAAGTTTCTGAACAACTCCCTGATGCCAAAATCATCATCGTAACAAAATCTGACGAAGACGAAAGCAATACCAAATATGCACAGGGCGGACTCGCCGTGGTCACCGATTTTAAAAACGACAATTTCGAAAAGCATATTGAAGATACCATGCGTGCCGGAGACGGGGAAAACAAACGCGATGTTGTAGAAATGGTGGTAAGGGAAGCTCCTACAAGATTCAATGAAATTGTAGAATGGGGCGCCAATTTCGATATGAAGAACGGACAATTCGCTTTGGGAAGAGAAGGCGGCCACACAGAAAACAGAATTGTCCACCATAAAGATATTACCGGATTCGAAATCGAACGAGCTCTTCTGGCAACAGCCAACAGCAGCCCGAACATTGAAATTCTGGATCATCACTACGTCATTGATATTATCACACAGCACCATGTTCCCGGAAAAGAAGTAAGCGAAGGTGATATCAACTGCTATGGGGCTTACATTCTCGATGAAAAATCAAAAATGATCAAAAAGATCACTTCAAAAATAACATTGGTAGCCACAGGCGGTGCGGGACATGTTTATAAAAACACCACCAATCCTACTATTGCAACCGGAGACGGAATTGCTTTTGTAGCCCGTGCTAAAGGTAAGGTTTCCAATATGCAGTATTACCAGTTTCACCCTACGGCACTGTACAGCAAAATTAACGGGATGCTTTTCCTGATTTCTGAAGCAGTCCGCGGAGATGGCGCCAAATTAAGAACCAAAAAAGGTGAAAAATTCATGCACAAATATGATGCCCGTGAAGAATTAGCCTCAAGGGACATCGTAGCAAGAGCCATTGATAATGAAATGAAAATCTCTGGTGATGAATATGCCGGTCTGGATTGCCGCGATATGGATCATGAAAAGTTCCTGGAACATTTCCCCAATATTTATAAAAAATGCAAAGAAGAAGGAATCGATCCTTTCACTCAGCTGATTCCTATAGTACCGGCCTGCCATTACCTTATGGGCGGGATTGAAGTTGACAGGGATGGTCAGTCTTCCATCCTGAATCTTTTTGCGGTGGGAGAATGTACCAATTCAGGATTGCACGGCGCCAACAGGCTTGCATCAAATTCTTTACTGGAAGGCTTGGTTTTCGGGCACAATGCCGCGATGAAAACAGTTGATCTTCTCAATGAAAATAATTTCAACTTTGATGATCTGAAAGCTGTTCCTGAATGGAATGAAGAAGGGATGAAAATCATGGATGAAATGGTTATCGTAAGTTATCTCAGAAAGCAGCTTCAGGAGATGATGAGCGATCTGGTAGGTATTGTACGAAGCAACAAGCGTTTGAGTATGGCTTTACAAAAACACCAGGAAATTGCAGATGCCGTTGATGAAATTTACCACTACTCTATCCTTTCTCCCCAATTATCTGAATTAAGGAATTTAACAACCGTTGCCCACCTCATCATTACCCAATCTATGGAAATGACGGAAAATAAAGGAGCATTTTATAATAAAGACTTAGCTTAAAATATATATAATGAAAAGACCAGCTTACGCTACAGATAAAGTATTAAAAACATTCATTAAAAATGCCCTGGAAGAGGATATTCAGGATGGGGACCACTCTACTCTTTCCACCATTCCGAAGGATCTTGAGCAAAGTGCCAAACTCCTGGTAAAGCAAAACTGTATCCTGGCAGGTGTTGAGCTGGCAGAAATTATTTTTAAAACTTTTGATAAAAATTTAAAAATAGAAGTCTTCATTAAAGATGGAGAAACTGCTAAGATTGGAGATATAGCTTTTATTGTAACCGGAAGCGCAAGATCAATTCTCTCAACGGAAAGACTTGTTTTGAACTGCATGCAGAGAATGAGCGGAATTGCAACACTTACCCACGACTGGGATTCCAGGCTGGTAGGAACCAAAACAAAACTTCTGGATACCCGAAAAACAACACCCAATTTCAGGGTTTGTGAAAAATGGGCTGTTGCCATAGGAGGCGGAACCAATCACAGGTATGGATTATATGATATGATCATGTTGAAAGACAATCATATTGACTATAACGGAAGCATTACCAATGCTGTTAAAATGGCAAAGGACTATGTTAAAACTAACAAAAAAAAGTTAAAAATCGAGGTCGAGACAAGAAACCTGGAAGAAGTTAAAGAAGCTATTAAGGTCAAAGTAGATAGAATCATGCTCGATAATATGGATGTGAATATGATGAAGCAGGCAGTAGAAATGATCAACGGGTCTTGTGAGTCTGAAGCATCTGGCGGAATTACCCGGGATATGTTAAAAGAAATTGCATCAACAGGGGTTACTTATATCTCCGCCGGAGCCCTTACCCACTCGGCTGAAAATATTGATCTGAGTCTCAAAGCCGTGAAATAGCGTTATACTTTTAATAAAAACAACACCCATTTGTTAAAAACTCAATAATATGATTTTTTTCATGTTAAAATTCAATTTTTACACACAATACTGATAATCAACAAATTAAATATTATTAAGATTGAATAAAAATTAACATACAGTTAATATTGGTTAAATTTTATTTCGCGAATTTTGCAGAAAATTAAATCTAACTATTACTAACGATTATGAAATTAATCAACAAATCGATGCTATCTGCAGTGATTACCTTATCTACAGCCAGCGTCTATTATGCTCAACAGGTTCAGGATACAGTACAAACTAAATCCAACGACATTGAACAAGTTGTAATCACTGGTGTTGCCGATATCGCCAAAGATAGAAAAACACCGGTAGCAGTTTCAACAATTAAGGAAGCAAAAATTGTTGAGAAATTAGGAAATCAGGAATTCCCTGAGATCTTAAATACGACTCCGTCTGTTTATGCAACTAAAGGCGGTGGAGGTTTTGGAGATGCCTCAATTAGAATCAGAGGTTTCGGAAATGAAAATATTGCTGTAATGGTAAATGGTATGCCAGTGAACGATATGGAAAACGGAGCTGTTTACTGGTCAAACTGGGCAGGTATGTCTGAGGTAACATCTGCAATGCAGGTGCAAAGAGGTTTAGGCTCTTCAAAATTAGCAATTTCCTCTGTTGGAGGTACAATAAATATCTTAACAAGAGCAGCTGATAAAAAAAGACAAGGTACTGTTTCATTAGGTTTAGGTAATGATGGTTATTTAAAAACTTCATTTGCTTATAATACAGGAAAATCTGCAAAAGGATGGTCAACATCATTCCTAATGAGTAGAACTGCAGGGGCAATGTATATTGATGGTTCAGATTTTGAAGGATACAACTACTATTTTGCATTAGGATATCAGCCAAATGAGAAACATGATTTCCAGTTCACATTTACAGGAGCTCCTCAATGGCACAATCAAAACTTTACAAATCCTATTTCTACCTATTTACAATATGGCAAGGATGGAGAACCTAACAGAAGATATAACTCTAACTGGGGAACTCTAAACGGCGAGCAATTTACAACCAATAGAAATTATTATTCTAAACCGGTTGCGTCTATTAACTGGGACTGGAAAATTTCAGAAAAATCAAAACTATCAACAGTTGGGTATGCATCATTCGGTAGAGGTGGTGGTACCGGGGTACTAGGTTCAATAAACGGTAAAACGATCTTTAACTTACCTAAAACTGCAGATGGACAAATACGTTTTGATGACATTGTAAGATGGAATCAAGGTGCTGTAATTTCTGACTTTACAGTGGGTAATACATCAAATGCTCCTGCAAATACTTTCCCAGCTGGTCCTGGTATAAACAGAAGTAATAATGGTATTACTATGAGGTCAAACGTTAATTCACATGACTGGTATGGTTTACTATCAAACTTTAATCACAAAATAAACAATGAGTTCAATTTCTCTGTTGGAATTGATGCCCGTTATTACTATGGATACCATCCGGGAATTATAACGAACCTATTGGGCGCAAACGGATACCAGGAAAGAGGAGATTTTAACCGTCCTGCAGGTTTTATTGTAAATGAAGCTTATAATCCTGTTCCATCAGCAAATCCATTCGTAAAAGCAATTAAAGACAAAAATCAAATTGCTAACAGAAATTATGATGGACAAGTTTTATGGTACGGAGCTTTCGGACAGGTAGAATATACAAAAGAAAACTTTACTGCTTTCATTCAGGGAGCTGTATCTAATCAAGGATTTAAAAGAATTGACAACTGGATCGTAGATGGTGTAACTGTACAAAACGGCGAAACGGTTTATAGAAAAACTGACTTTAAAAACATCCTGGGATACAATGTTAAAGGTGGAGCTAACTATAACATCAATGCTAATCACAATGTATTTGTTAATGTTGGATACCAATCAAAACAGCCATTCTTCACAGCGGTTTATCCAAGTAACAAACAGCCTTTAAACCCTAACTTAACTAATGAAAAAATCGTTGGTTTAGAATTAGGTTACGGATTCAGATCACAAGCTTTCAGAGCAAATGTAAACCTTTTCAGAACTTCATGGGCGGATAGATTCCAGAGAAGAACCGGTCTTAACATTGATCCGGATAACAACCCGGCAACAAATAACTCAATTACGAACGCATACGCGGAAATATCCGGAATTACACAGGTGCATTACGGTGCAGAGCTTGAAGCATCCTATTCATTAAATAGATTATTGGATTTAGAAGGTATGTTCTCTTGGGGAGATTACAGATATAAAGGTAATGCTTCCGGTACCGTATTTGATGACAACAATAATCCTGTAGTTGTTCAAAATGGAAACAATACTGCTACATTGGCTTTAGATAAGGCAAAAGTAGGAGATGCTCCTCAGTTAACAGCTTCATTAGGTGCAACTTTAAAGCCGGTAAAAGGATTAAGAATCAATGCAGATTGGAGATTTGTAGGTAATCTATACAGTAACATCACTGTTACAGATTTCATGATCAATATGAATACAGGAGAACTTCCTCCAGCAGCAATCAATGGAACATTAAAGCTACCTGATTATAATTTACTTGACGTAGGTGCTAACTATACTTTCGATTTCGGATCCAGAGAGAGCCTAACAATCGGAGCAAATATCTACAACTTACTAGACACTACATATATTTCAGAAGGAAGATCTAGTATTTATGCAGATGGTACACAACCTACTTACAAAGGAATAGATGTACGTAACCAGGTGTACTTCGGATTTGGAAGAACTTGGTCTGCCAACATCACTTTCAGATTCTAATAAGATCACAATATTAGATTTTATAAATATCTATCCCGGCTTTTCGCCGGGATTTTTGCTATATTTGTGTACAAAAAATTGAATATGGATTTTTACAAGATTTTTCTAAGTGCACACAAAGGATTCGGGTATCTTGAACTTCTTTTGGTGTCATTATTTATTATTGCCCTATTAACCACAATGTTCGGCTTCAGTGGTAAAGTGAACAAATTTTTAAAGAAGACTACCCTCTTCACTATGATTTTCTTTCATGTTCAGTTTCTGATAGGAATATGTTTATTATTCATATTTTCTCCCGGATTCAAAGCAGCATTAGATGGCGGAACATTAATGAAGGATCCTTATAGCAGACAAACATTTGTAGAACATCCATTTTCAATGTTAGTTGCTGCAGTATTGATGACCATCATCAACAAAAAAGTAAAATCCAATGATACCATTTCATTGGGAATTGTAATCATGGGGCTCATTGCGGCAGGTTTATTTGCATTCGCATTCCCTTGGACGAGAGTCTTTGGGGCTTAAAACATAAAAAATAAGTTATTAATGATGAGTTATAACTTTGTAATAGTTTAACCTTAAATTTTTTAATTAAATCAATGAAAGTAGCTGTAGTAGGTTCAACAGGAATGGTTGGACAAGTTATGCTTAAAGTTTTGGAGGAGAGAAACTTCCCTGTAACAGAATTAATCCCGGTAGCATCCGAAAGATCTGTAGGCAAGAAGGTGAAGTATAAACAGGAAGAATTTACCATTGTAAGCATGAAAGACGCTATAGCTGCCAAACCGGATATCGCTATTTTCTCTGCCGGAGGATCCACCTCTCTTGAGTTCGCTCCCCTTTTTGCAGAAGCTGGCACCACAGTGATCGATAATTCTTCAGCATGGAGAATGGACCCTACCAAAAAACTGGTTGTTCCGGAGATCAATGCCAATGTTTTGAGCAAAGAAGACAAGATCATTGCCAATCCGAACTGCTCTACCATTCAGTTAGTAATGGTTCTGGGCCCGTTGAATAAAAAATATGATCTGAAAAGAGTGGTTGTTTCTACCTACCAGTCCGTAACAGGGACAGGAAAGGCAGCTGTAGACCAGCTCAATGCAGAAATCAAAGGCGATGATTCCGTTGCAAAAGTATATCCGAATCAGATCTTCAAAAATGCTTTGCCACACTGTGATGTTTTCGCAGATGACGATTATACAAAAGAAGAAATTAAATTAATGAAAGAACCTAAAAAAATCTTAGGTGACGATACATTTAATTTAACGGCAACAGCAGTGAGAGTTCCCGTTCAGGGAGGCCATTCTGAAAGCGTAAACATTGAATTTGAAAATGAATTTGAGCTGGACGAAGTAAGAAAAATCTTGTCTGAAACTCCGGGAGTCATTGTACTGGATGATGTTAAGAACAACATATATCCCATGCCGTTATACTCCGAAGGAAAAGATGAAGTTTTCGTCGGAAGGATAAGACGGGATCTTTCACAGCCCAGAACGCTCAACCTCTGGATCGTGGCAGACAATCTGCGAAAAGGAGCAGCAACAAACGCTGTACAGATTGCAGAATACCTTGTAGCAAACAACTTAGTGTAAACTAACAAAATAAAAAAGAGTCTCAGAATTGAGATTCTTTTTTTTATCAAACTATGGACAACAAAAAGAAAAATACCACCCAAGATAAAATAGGATTTCAAAAACTTATTGCTGTTTTCGGGCTCATCCTTTTTATCGGAAAAATCATTGCCTGGAAGCTCACCAATTCCGATGCTGTCTTTTCTGATGCCATGGAAAGTATCGTAAATGTTATCAGTGCCTTCATGGGGCTTTATTCCCTTCATCTTGCAGCGAAACCTAAAGACGAGGACCATCCTTACGGCCACGGAAAAGTAGAATTCGTAACATCCGGCATTGAAGGTGCTTTAATAGCCATAGCGGGCATCATGATCATCTATGAAGGCGTAAACAGTCTCGTAGTCGGAAAAACACTAGCCCAACTTGATCTGGGAATATGGATTATTGCAGCAACCGCTGTTGTAAATTATCTCCTGGGGTATATTTCCATTAAAAAAGGCAAGGCAGAAAACTCACTGGTTCTTGTTTCATCCGGAAAACATCTTCAGTCCGATACCATCACAACATTGGGTGTTGTAATCAGTTTAGTCATTGTTTACTTTACTAAAATTTACTGGCTAGATTCAGTTGTTGCCCTTATTTTCGGGCTTTATATCATCTATGTCGGGTACAGGATCGTAAGAAAATCTTTAAGCGGCATTATGGATGAACAGGATCCTGATCTGCTTAACCAGATTATCAGAATACTTGAAGAAAACAGAAGGATAGAATGGATAGATGTCCACAATATGAAGATCCAGCAATTCGGGGCTAACCTTCATATTGATGCCCATATTACTTTACCGTGGTATTACAGCCTTCGGGAAGCTCACAATGAAATGGAAAAAATGATTATTCTTTTAGCCAAAAACACAAAAAGAAGTGTAGAATTTAACTTCCATATGGATGATTGCAAAACCGTATCATGCCCTGTTTGTCAGATCAAAGACTGTCCTGTCCGCGAAAAAGATTTCATAAAAAGAGTGGAATGGACCCCGGAAAATGTAACAAGCGTGGATAAACATACTGCAGATTAGCCTGATTCATTTATTTTCCCCTTTCCATCAATTGCTTTCTGTAATAAAACATAGGAACAATAAGAAGCAGAGCCAGAGGCTGGATCACAAATCTCCGCATGTAAAAAGAAAAGAGATAGCCTATATTGAACCTGTCATTGATGCAGTAAAGATAGATCGGAAAGGTGATAACAAATATAATAGTAATCAATAACGCTCCCTGTGCCGTCCACTGCCGGTTTTTAAAAAGACATTGAATAATAAGACATGAAAGCCCAAGATTAAGGATAAACCTGAAAAGATGCCCTACAATTAATTTCCCCCATTCAAACCCGGGAAACAGAATGTTCTTATTCGCTTCGTGAAAGTATTCAAGGAAAGGATCATAGAAAATCCTGTCTTCAAACATCCGTACACCAATAAGACCGCAGATTCCTACTATTACCAAAAGCCAGTTAAGAATTTTCATTTTTTAAAGCAAAGAATTTAATCCATACCAACCAAAGAACCACTACAGTTCCATAAATAACTGCCGGAAAAATAAAATCATGAAACATTTTTCCATATTCCTGATGATCTACCATCACAATATTCAGTCCCACGATCCGTAAAAGATTCATCATGTAAAGAAGAATAAGTCCGGCCAGTGCGAAAATGTACGTTTTCGCCCCTTTATAAAATGCAAAAACAAAAGCTATAAACAGGATCATTACGGAAATGGCATTACACCCCTCCACCATTCTTGTCACATAATTTTTCTTTACATAGAACCAGATCTGCTCATTTTTCACATCATCATAAAGCAATGTAGGAAACCTTGCTGCTTTTTGAACAGATGCAACCTGATCCGCAATCATTCTGGAAAAAGGATCCAGTCCTCCTGCCTTACTCATATTAAGGTAAAACTGATACCCCAGAAGAAGCACCACATAAATGACGATGAACCTCAGCAAAATGTTTAAAACTGGTTTAAAATCCTTTAGCATGGTACAAAGATAAAAATTAGGAGGAAACTTAAGCTGAATTTGAGTTAAGAAAATTATGATTTAAGAAGAGAAGTCAGAAGATGCAAAATGGAAGTGTCTATCCGTCCCTGTAATATATATGCTGAAAAGCCGCTTCTTACAGCTTCCACCCTAAACTAACCTCATTATTTCCAACTCCCATGAAATTAGTATATTTGCTACCATATTATGACTTCCGAAAACGCAAAACAATTTTTTGAAAATTATCTGGGTGAACCATCTTCTGAGTTTGTTACGCTGGCTCAAAGCGGTTCCGCGAGAATTAATTTTCTTGCCAGATCCGGTACCGGAAAATACATTATCACCAGTAATGAAAACATTCCTGAAAACGAGAGCTTCCTCTATTATTCTGAAATATTCTCAAAACTTGGCCTCAATACACCTTCTGTCTTAGCTGTTTCAGATGATAGAAAAATCTATGTACAGGAGTTTCTCGGAGCACAAACCCTTTCAGAAGTTATTACAGCAGAAGGACTTTCAGGCCATGTAAAAACATTGGTAAAGCAGACATTAGAAAAACTTTTCCGGCTTCAAACTTTGACCCAGGGAAAAATTGACTACTCAAAAACTTTTGAATATGAAAGTTATGATGAACTTCCGGTAATCCACGATCTGTATTATTTCAAAAACTTTATAGCTGATGTTCTGGAGCTTGAATACCGTAAATCGGCCCTGCTGAAAGAATTTAAACAAATCGCCGGGCTTATTGAAAGCCTTGAGCCTAAAGGAATTATGATCCGTGATTTTCAGGCAAGAAATATCATGGTTAATGAAGATCGTAAAGTTTCGTTCATCGATTACCAGTCTGCTATGAAAGGTCCGCTAATGTATGATGTAATCTCCTTTCTTTTCCAGGCGAAAGCAAACTTTCCGGAAGATTTTAAAAATGAAATGCTCTACTATTACATCGAACTATTTGAAAATCAAGAAACTCAAAGTCAACTAAGAAATTCGGTAAAACCAATTCAGATGATGAGATTTTTGCAGGTCCTTGGAGCGTACGGCTTCAGAGGACTCATCCAAAGAAAGCCTCATTTTATCGCAAGCCTCGAAAAAGGAATTCAGAATATTATACAGTTTGCAGCTTCATGGGAACAGATGAAAGACTATCCGGAACTGAGGAAAGTAATAGAACAATTATCTTCAGAGGAATCAAAATTAAAAATTAATACTATTTTAAAAAGTTAGCCTTCGACTCCGCTCAGGCTGACAGCTTACATATTAACAGATAGTATTAGCAATATCAGCCTGAGCGGAGTCGAAGGCTTAATCAATATAAAAACTTAAAGAATCTTAATGGTTCAAATAAAAAATATGCTACACATCGATATACACAGTTTTTCATACAAAAAAGGAGGAATTCCAAAGGATAATTCAGGAAACGGCGGAGGTTTTACCTTTGATTGCAGAGGAATTTTGAATCCCGGCAGAATTGAAGAATATAAAATCCAGACAGGAAACGACATTGGAGTTCAGGAATATCTTGAAACAAAAACCGAAATGCCCAAATTTCTGGAGCTGGTAAAATCTATTATTTCAATCAACATCGATAATTATCTTGAAAGAGGTTTCGAAAACCTGCAGATCAATTTCGGGTGTACCGGAGGACAGCACAGATCTGTATATTCTGCGATCAAGATTACCGAATTCATTAAAGAAAAGTATCCTGAAGGAGTAAAAATAAGCCTTCACCACGATGAACAGCACCATCTGAACATAAGCAATGGATAATCAGCAATAGGTTATATTATTACCTATTAATTGAATACGGAATTACTCATTATTTATACCCATTACTTATACTATATGAAAGCTTTAATATTCGCTGCCGGAAAAGGCACAAGGCTTAAACCCTTTACAGATCATCATCCAAAAGCATTGGCCAAAGTAAACGGCGTACCGCTTTTGGAAAGAAACATCAATTACCTTAAAAGTTTCGGAATAAAGGATTTTGTGATCAACATCCACCATTTTGGAAACCAGATTGTTGAATTTTTAAATAAAAACAGTAATTTCGGATGTAATATTGAAATCTCGGATGAAACCGAAGAGCTGCTGGAAACCGGCGGTGGCTTGATTTTTGCCAGAAAATTCCTCGATCATGGAGAAGATTTCCTGATCATGAATGCGGATATTTTAACGGATATCAATATTGGTGCTCTTGTTGAATACCACAAAAAGATAAAAGATTTTGCTACTTTAGCGGTTTCTGACAGAGAAAGTTCAAGAAAACTACTTTTCAATGATGATCTGGTTTTAAGAGGCTGGCTTAATGTACAATCGGGAGAACAGAGGCTTGCGGAATTCAACAAAGGCTTTAAGGCTCTTGCATTCAGCGGCGTTCACTGTATCAACCCAGTTATCTTTGAAAAGATAAAAAGAACCGGCAAATTTTCTGTTATGGAGGAATATCTTGACCTGATGCAGACTGAACATATCCACGGATTTGTACACGACAGCATCCTGGTAGATGTGGGAAGACCCGAATCTGTAATAGAAGCCGAAAAATATTTTAAATAATTTTTGCAATGGAAATGGATGGAAACAGGGATGAGAGCTTAGTAAATCCGGCCCTGGATATTAACGAAACAAAACTTCATAACAGTCTCAGACAGAAAACCTGGGACGAAACCATTACTAAAGACAGCTGGATGGTTTTCAAAGTAATGGCTGAATTTGTAGACGGTTACGAAAAGCTGGCTAAAATAGGACCATGCGTTTCTATATTTGGTTCTGCAAGACTGAAACCTGAAAGCAGATACTACGAAATGGCAGTGGAAATTGCCGAAAAGATCACCAAACTGGGCTTTGGGATCATTACCGGAGGCGGACCGGGAATCATGGAAGCAGGAAACAAAGGCGCCTTTAATGCCCAGGGAAGATCCATCGGGCTTAATATTGATCTCCCGTTTGAACAGCATTTCAATCCGTATATCAATAAATCCTATTCCATGAATTTCGATTACTTTTTTGTAAGAAAAGTAATGTTTGTAAAATATTCACAGGGATTTGTGGTAATGCCGGGAGGATTTGGTACTTTGGATGAACTTACGGAAGCATTAACCCTGATCCAGACCAATAAAATTGGCAGGTTCCCAATTGTTCTGGTAGGGAGTGAGTTCTGGGGCGGATTACTGGATTGGTTCAAAGCAACACTGTTAAAAGAGGGAATGATTGCCGCAGATGATCTGGATTTATACCGTGTGGTAGATACGGCTGACGAAGCTGTAGCTCATATCAAAGCATTCTATGATAAATATTCTGTGAATGTAAATTTCTAATTGGCATATTATTTGTGACCTTTATAAAGATCAAGTATGATTTGTAAATCTATTAATTAAGATGAAAAAACTTTTATATATATCAGGAATTTTAACATTTTTTGTGTTAATGAGTTTTATGTATGCAGACTTTTTCTCTTCAATGACCAAAGTGGACTATATAGATGGAAGCAAGACATTGAAGTTTACCACAAAAATAAATACCAACCATATTTCTGATGCTATCAAGATAAATCCAAGTACAGCAGGATTTGAAGCAGAAGTAAAAAAATATGTAAATAATAATTTTGATGTGTACGTCAATGGTGCTCCGAAAACTATAACCTTCACCGGAAGTCAGGTAAACGGAGAAACTGTATGGGTATATTTTGAGACCGGAGGAGTCTCCGATATCAGTACCTTGAAAATTAAGAATACGATTCTTTTAAGCGCTTTTCCTAAGCAGAGTAACGTTGTTAGTATTGCTTATAAAGGAAACCTGAAAGTAATGAATTTCCAGAGAGGCAAAGAAGTGAATGAAGTTTCGTTCTAAACAGAATAATTTAAAAAATAATAAACCACTGCAGACGCGGTGGTTTTTTGTTGTTTTTATTTACCGGTACATCCTAAAACATACTATTTTAAAATCCGGAAGTCCATAAAAGTTCATTTAATTGAATTTCATCTATAATAAAATTCTCTGGATGTTCTTTAAACCCAGAGTTTCCTTTTAATAATTCAAGAGCTTGCTGAGCTTTATCCAAATTTGAAAAAGAACCTATAATTCTTTCATCATCTTTAAAAGAATCAACAGTATATACATGGCTAATATTAAATATTGATTTTAGATTTTGAATTATATAGGTATCTTCATCTATTATATCCTCTTCAGGTAAATAATCTCTGCCTATTTCTCCTACTACAGTGTAAAACCCAACTTTCCAATGCGCTTTATCTAATTCACGCTTTTTGATTACAAAACCATCCGGATAATTTTTAAATCCAGAAAATTTTGAAACAATATCCTGAATACTTTCCAATTTTTTCAGATCATTAAAAAAGCCCAAAAGTTTAAGGTCTTTATGTTTCCCGGTGCTGCAAATATGCTCAAGAGTATATACAAATTTTTTCATTCATATTTAATTTAGAATCAAAATTAATATTAAATAAAAAGACCGCCTTATAAAAGGGCGGTCTATATTTAAAATATCCGGTATCAATTATTGAACCTGAATATTATCTAACTGAACAGTAGTAGTAACACCGGTAGATGATCCTGAATATTCAAACAGAATAAATCCGTTACCTGTTAATGTTGCAGGTAAGGTATAAGTTCCCGCAGGAGCCAATGTACCATAACCACTAACAGGTGCCTGCGGAATTGTGAACGCAGATGTAATATCTGTTTTTGTTGCTGTGGTAATATCCCCAAGCGGAGTGTAATTGGTGGTATAATATACTTTTAAAGCATTCCCATTCCAGAATCCAACGTTTACATCAAACTTCAACGTATTGGCCGCTGTAAAGTCAACCGGTACCGCAAAGTAAGTTAAATAGCTTCCTGAACCTGAATTAGCGCCCAACTGTATATATTTATTACTGCTAAATGTTTTTAGCTGCCAGTATCTGTTTCCTAATACCGGATCATTTACATATTTAGGATATACTTCAAGGTTAGCCGGAGTGGTAGCATAGCTTTCAAAATTTTCAAGGAAAGAACCTGAGTAGGTAATAGCTGTACCTCCTTTTGGCGGAGTGGAATCTACTCTTGTTCCACTGAAATTAATATCTGAAAGACTTCTGATCAGCATCTGCCATGTTGTGTTGTATCTGCTCACCACAAAAGTAACGTCACCGCTTCCTTTTGGTAAAAGCTCTCCTCCACTCTTGAAGAATCCTGAGTTTCTGATTACCGCAGTACCTCCCAATTTATCTTCAATATTTCTGTCTGTATCCAATCCTTGGTTTCCGGCATCATAATCAAGATATTTTTTCTGAACCGGGAAGATTTCTCCGATGCTGAACTGCACGTCCGACACAGTAACCAATGTATTGATTAAATTAGCCTGTTTTGCATCATTCAATGAAGTAAGCTTTGTAGGTACAATAGTCTGGATATCCAACCCGTTTCCACCGCAAACTCCGGACATATATCTTCCAACCAATGCCTGAGGAACTCTACCGATCGCAAAGTTAGGATCTTCTGAACCTATCTTAATTGCTCCTCTGTCAAGTCCCAGACGTAATCCTTTTGCATTAATCCTGATGTGTGCACCTACCGGGAAGTCTGCAAAATTACTTGCTTTATCCACTTCGATCTGAAGACCTACTGTAGGGTTTACCGTTTTATCCTGGAAAGAGATGGTTTTGTAGAAATTTCCCTGAGCATCAGAAGAAACGATATAACCGTCGAAGATCTGGTCTGTAGTGATTAATTTATATCCTGTAGCAGGAGCCTGAGCCGCGAAATCTGCCATTGTGATGGTAGGATCTCCGAACTTATTTGAACAAGCGATTGGAGGAGTATCCCAATCATCATTCTTTACACAAGAAGACAATGCCGACAGTACACCTACTGCCACAAATGCCGTTTTGAAAAAGTTAGTGAAATTATTCATTATTGTTTTTTTTATTTTATTAGAATCTGAATTGTAAGTTAACAAAGTACGAACGTCCCTGGGTATACCAATACTTAGGTCCGAAAGAAGGTGCGCCGCCATAGTAGTCATTGGCAAAATCACCGGCTTTTGTTTCTCTGGTCTGCTCAAAACCTCCTGTTTTGAATCTTTTGTTATTCAGGATATTGTTTACAGAAGCTGTCAGCAATATATAATACTTTCCGATCATGAATGATTTTCCGGCATTAGCATTTAAGAAAAATGCGGAAGGAAGCTCTACCGGCTTCAGCATATCACGTAAATCACTTTCTGTAAGCCCAAGATAAGGGGTATTTGAATATGGGTTCTGAATAAAGTTATTCGTTCTTAAAGTAGGAGCCGGATCCAGGTAATTGTTATCAAAATAGTTCCAGTTCGCACCTACCCACCAGTATTTCGGATTGTTGTATCTGAAACCTAATGAGAAAGCTCTCTGAGGAGTACCTCCCTGCTTATAGTTTTTAATATATGACTCGCCAAAGGAAGTTACCCCACCTCCGGAAGCATCAGAAACAAGATATACTTCAGGATTATTTCTATAAGTATACTGGCCTAAACTTGCAAGTCCCTGTAAAGATAAAGTAGGGATAACTTTTACATCAACTCCCAGCTCAACTCCCATATTTCTTTTCGAAACATTGGACATTACCTGGGTAACAAATGCACTCTGTACATTAGAAACAGAACCGTCCGGATTAACACTGCTCAACTGAATTCCGTCTGCAAAGAATCTCTGTACGTTTGTTTCATTATCCGTATCTACAATATATCCGGATGCCCTTAATTTAAGGAAAGGAGAATTAATTACATAGCTTAAATCATTTGCTGTATATACTGTACTCCTGATATTCGGATTAACAAGTGCATTAATTCTAGGATTCACGAATAAATCTTCCATAAATGGCGCCTGGTTGTACATAGCTCCATTATATACTAAGAAATTACGTCCATTGATACGGTAAACAATCTGCCCTTTCAGACCGAAGTTCCAGAAGTTGTAATCTTTGCTTTTTCCGTAAGAATTTTCGTATAAATAATGTTTGAAAAGACCTTCTCTGTTAGACGTTGAATATCCTGCCAACGCAGAAACGAATACATCGAAATTACCTGTAGAAAATTTCAGCCCCGGGTTTACTTTGGCTTCCTGTCTTCTCAGGATATAGTTGTAAGTCATGCGGTCACCTACATGCAACTGAACATTAGGATTCAATGTATTGTAGAATCCTGTGGAACCTGGTTTGGCAGACTCTTTAAACGGATCTACACCAATAGCGTAATCACCGCCTAAAAGATCCTTCATTTCGCGATAAAGCTCAGATTTGTAATTCTGGTAAGAAACGTTAAGGATAAACTTTGTACGGTCGTTGAAATTGTATGTGTAGTGTGTCCCAGCATTGAAAATCTTATCATCGCTTACATCATCTACCAGATATACTTTGGAACGTTTCCCGGTTAATCCGTAAAGACGTGTCATTTCTGCCTGGTCTGCAGCATCGGCCTTCTGGTTGTTGGCATAGATCTGCCCCCAGTTGATCTGCGTAACATTAGGATCTCCGTTCTGCCAGTTTGCCAGACTTGTATTGTAAGCATCAATCAAAGTTCCGTACTGAAAAGGATCCGGGTTTCCGTTCATTACATTATAAACAATGTTATTAAAATAATAACTTGGTAAATTTCTGTAATATGTTGGAGATGGGTTTACTACTCCATTCCAGTCTAAACGGGAACCTTTATCTTTTCCAAACTGATATGATGCAGTAGTCCAAAGACTTGAATTCTTATTGATCTTCCAGAAGTCCTGGATCTGGAAAAGCGGCTGGAATCCTCTTCGGACCCTTTCACTTCTCTTTTCTCCATCCTGCCATCCCCAGTAAGAGTTATAATGCACTCCTCTGTAATCGTATACTTCCTGAGTGCTCGGGCTTGCAGTAGATCTTCTGTATGGCGCGCCAATGAAGTTAAAAGTCATTGTATGGCTGTCGCTGAATTTCTTTTCTACCCCTAAGTAAGCTCCGTAAGCATCATAGAAAGTTCCTTCCTGGATTCCTTCTTCAGCCCATCTTCTTGCCCCCATTACAGTGAATGCCCATCCTTTTCTGCTCATTCCTGAAGAATAACGTAAAGATGTTCTGTTTCTGTAGTTTCTGTTGGTAAGGGATTGGGTAAACTGGAATCCTTTTCTATACTCACTTGCTTTTGTATTTTTGTAAACAACAGAGCTGTTTCCACCAAAAGCATATTCAGACGGGGAATGGTTAGCTGCAATTTCCGGATATCTTGTAATCTCATTCAATCCACCCCAGTTACTGAAGTCAACATTACCATTATCAGATTTCACCATAGAAACACCGTTCAGCATGGATTCGCCTGTTCTTCCGTCTATACCTCTCGGTCGGAACCAGTAAAATCCTAGATCAAACGCAGCAATTCTGCTGAAGATATCCTGAGAAGACTGAAGCAATCCTACTGTAGAGGCCTGTCCGCTGCTACTGCTGCTATCATCGTCATCATCACTGTCTATAATCGCCAGTCCCTGATCTGCGCTCGTAAGAGAAGAATACAGGGTAATGACTCCCAGATCCTTTCTTTTCTCATCGGCTACGTCAAACTCCATCATTTTGGTTTCGAAGTTTGGTTTCGTAATCATAATTTGATAATGGCCCGGCTGAAGGTCTACAAACTGGAAATATCCAATTTTATCAGCCGTTACATCATTTTCGCTCCCTTTAATATCTACTTCTGCCTTTTCAACAGGCTTTCCTTCGGCATCCTTAAGATACGCAAACACTGTGGTCTGCGCAAAATAGAATGAAGCAGGAAGTAAAGTAAATAAAGAGACTAATGATAGTTTTTTAATCATGAGTATATTATTTTTTTAAATACTTTTCTTCTTAGTTTTCAACGTTTTAAAAGTTGGGGGCACAAATTTAGTCAAAATTTAGAATTTCCAACTTTTTTAACATTATTTTTTCTTAACATTGCAAGCTTTTATGATTCATTATATAACAGATTTGTTTTATATTGTTTTAAATTTACAAATATTTAAAATGCATTGAATTAAAAAAAGGTAAATTTGTTATTTAAATAATTTTAATACTCTACTAGGATGAAGAGATATATGAGTTTTATAGCTGTTGTTTTTTCAATAATGGCTTTTGCACAACAGGGAAAGCTGAGAAAAGTAGCTACTGTTGGTTTTTTGAATGTGGAAAACCTTTGGGACACCATCCGTTCTGCAGATTATATTGACGGGACGAAAGATATCCGCAATCCCGCTTTTCACCGAAGTATTCCTATTGACTCCATCCGGTTTTTAGAAGCAGAAAAATATGAAGGCCCCTGGAGTGATGGCGCCTTAAAAGGTAAAAAAGTCGTAAGATACCAAGGCGGCTCCGAAGAATTTACTCCAAACAGCGGTAAAAATTACAACACTAAAGTTTATAAAGCAAAGCTTGCCAATGAAGCCAAAGTAATTTCTGAACTGGGTGCACAATATACCAAAACTGCTCCTGCCGTAGTTGGACTTATTGAAGTTGAAAACAGACAGGTTATTGAAGACCTGGTAAAGCAGCCTGTTCTTGCCAAATACGATTACGGAATCATTCATTACAATTCTTATGATTACAGAGGAATTGATGTGGCTTTAATCTATCAGAAAAGAAGATTCACCCCAACCAATTCATTGAAAAAAGAATTAAAAGTTTTCGGTGATGACGGCAGAAGAGAATACACAAGGGATATTCTGGTAGTAACCGGTTTCCTTGATAATGAAAAAGTAGCGTTCTTTATGAACCACTGGCCTTCAAGAAGAGGGGGTGAAGCCGTTTCATTACCTAAAAGAAATGCGGCTGCCGCTCTACTTAAACAGCAAATGGACAGCATAAGAACTGCAGATCCTTCCACTAAGCTTTTTGCTATGGGTGACTTCAATGATGATCCTGTAAGCTCCAGTTTTAAAAATTATCTGAAAGCTGCCGGAAATCCTAAAGACCTTAGTGAAACTACGCCATATCTTAATCTAATGTATCCTTTGTACAAAAAAGGGATTGCTTCTCTTGCTTATCAGGATGCTCCTAACCTTTTCGACCAGATCATTGTATCCAAAAATGTGATATCTGATCAGGTTACAAAAGAATATTCCGTATACAAAGCAGAAATCTTTGCTCCACCTTATTTAGTGAACAAGGAAGGAAGCTACAAAGGCTACCCTTTCAGATCGTGGGACGGCGACCGGTTTACAGGTGGATACAGTGACCACTTTCCGGCATTTGTAGTTCTTCAGAAAGAACCATAAAATTAACTTAGGCACTCATTTTGAGTGCTTATTTTTTATACAATGTATTTATTATGAAAAACCTTATTCTATTATTTTTCTTCGCATTGATCCCTTTCAGCTGTTTTTCCCAGAACAGTCCTAAGAAAGAGGAAGAAAAATCAGAAATGAAGCCTTCCAAGAATGAAGACGGAGAATGGGACCTTACCGTTATCGATACCCAATTCGATTATTTTCTGAATGCAGTAGCCAAACCTATAAGTCAGTATTCAGAATCTTACCTGAAAACAAAAAATTCCTTCCTTGTCTCTGAATGGAATTCCTACTATAGTTCAGGAAAATACAGGAATATTATAGAGTCCGGAATAGATTATGATTCAAGAGAGAATTACGGGATTAAATTCGAATATAAGCTTTACCAGGTTTTCGCATACGTAAGCTGGAAGTATGGACTGAAAATGAATGGACTGTCCGGAAGTGATGCCGCGAGGTAAAATGTTTTTAATTTAATTATGTCTTCAATAAAAAAGGTTCAGAATTTCTTCTGAACCTTTTATTTTTATAATAGCTGAAAATTATTTGTTGAATAATTCCTCCACTTTATCCCAGTTTACCACATCAAAGAATGCAGAAACATAATCAGGTCTTCTGTTCTGGTAGTTTAAATAATAAGCATGCTCCCAAACATCCAGTCCTAAAACCGGAGTTCCTTTAACATCTGCAACAGGCATTAACGGGTTATCCTGGTTTGGTGTAGAAGAAACGGATACGGAACCGTCTGCATTTTTAACCAACCAAGCCCATCCTGAACCGAACCTTGTTTTAGCAGCCTCAGAAAAATCAGTTTTGAATTTTTCAAGACCTCCGTAATTTTCAATTGCAGCTTTTACGTTTCCTACAGGCTCTTTGCTTCCGCCCGGAGTTAAAATTTCCCAGAATAAAGAGTGGTTGAAATGTCCTCCTCCATTATTTCTTACTGCTGGCTTGTCAGTTCCTGTCTGGCAGATCTCTTCTATAGTTTTTCCCGCCAGCTCAGTTCCATCAATTGCTTTATTTAGATTGTCAATATATGCCTGGTGATGTTTTGTATGGTGGATTTCCATAGTTCTTGCATCAATAGTAGGCTCCAATGCATCGTATGCATATCCTAGTTTAGGTAATTCAAATGACATAATTTTTATTTTTAATGTTATATCCAAATTTAGCCAATATTTAAGCTATTATCAAAAACTGGGGATTACTTTAATAAATCTTTAACATTGATATATTGATTTAGAATGAATTAATTTTTTTTAAAACAAATAATAAAAGACAAATTATTGTGGTATAGAATTCATCTTAAAGTTTTTTATCGTAAAGTCTAATTTTTAATAGTGTATATTTTAAGCATACAAAGGAAAAATCAATCTTCGATTGATCGGAATAAGCGTTCTTATTATCCAGTCGCTTAATCAACAGCGAAGCCGGAATCTTTGCTTTTTTTTTACTTTAAAGTAATACGGTTTGAATGTAAAACTTTGCGTTAAGAACCTTTTAGGAACTACACTTCATATCTTACTATAAACTGTAATAAATAAAAAGCACGAAGAATAATCTCCGTGCTTTCTTTAACAAACAATTAAATTAATCTATTTATTCATAGACATCAGGAATTCTTCATTATTTAAAGTTCCTCTGATGTTTTTATTTACAAATTCCATGGCTTCTACAGGGTTCATTTCAGAAAGATATTTTCTTAAAATCCACATTCTCTGTGAAGTAACTTCATCTAAAAGAAGATCATCTCTACGTGTGCTTGAAGCTACAAGATCTATTGCAGGATAAATTCTTCTGTTTGCAATCTTTCTGTCCAGCTGAAGTTCCATATTACCTGTTCCTTTGAATTCTTCAAAAATCACTTCATCCATTTTGGAACCGGTATCAATTAAGGCTGTAGCAATAATAGTCAGTGAACCGCCACCTTCAATTTTTCTGGCTGCCCCGAAGAACCTTTTCGGTTTATGAAGCGCATTTGCATCCACACCACCGGAAAGCACTTTTCCTGATGCAGGGGTAACAGTATTATAAGCTCTTGCCAATCTCGTAATTGAATCCAGTAAAATTACTACATCGTGTCCGCATTCAACCATTCTCTGAGCTTTTGCCAGAACAAGATTGGCCACTTTTACGTGTTTGTCTGCGGCTTCGTCAAATGTAGAAGCAATTACCTCAGCATTTACGCTTCTTTCCATATCGGTAACCTCTTCAGGACGTTCGTCAATCAGAAGGACCATCATATATACTTCAGGATGATTGGATGCAATAGAATTGGCAATATCCTTAAGCAGCATGGTCTTACCTGTTTTCGGCTGTGCTACAATCATTGCTCTCTGTCCTTTTCCGATTGGCGCAAACAGATCTACAATTCTTGTAGACATGGTAGAATTATTTCCTGCCAGATTAAATTTCTCTTCAGGGAAAAGTGGAGTTAAATATTCGAATGCAACACGGTCTTTGATGAAAGCAAGATCACGTCCGTTAACTTCCGTAGGCTTTAATAATGAAAAATATTTTTCACCTTCTTTCGGAAGTCTTACAATTCCTTTAACGGTGTCTCCTGTTTTCAGACCAAAATTTCTGATCTGTGCAGTAGAAACATATACATCATCAGGAGAAGAGATATAACTGAAATCTGATGAACGAAGGAATCCGTAGTTATCCGGAAGGATCTCTAAAACGCCTTCAATACTTACCATTCCATCGAAATTGAATTCTTTTCTCTGTTCGGAATGATGCTCCTCCACCTTTTCAGCATGCTGTCTGTGCTGATTTTGGTTTTGGTTAGGATTCTGGTTCTGATTTTGATTTTTATGCTGGTTTCCGCTGTTCTGCGGGTTATTGTGCCCTTTTGGGGATCTAGCCTGAGGTTGGGAAATATTCGGCTTTTCTTCTGGTGCTGCAGATTCCTGAGGTTCTGCATTCTTTGGAGCTTCTGCTCTTTCCTGTGGAGTATCTGTATTGCCTGTGTTGGCTGCTACTCTTTTTCTTTTTTTCTTAGCCTGTCCGGGGTTGTTTTCTTCAGGAGTTACAACAACTGTTTCCGTTTTTGGCTCTTCCTGTTTTGTTTCTTCCTGCCTTGCTTCTTTAGCAGCGGGCACCTTTTGTTCTGCTGTTTCGTCAGCTTTGGGGCTTTCTTCAACCGGTGCTTTTACTTCTGCTTTAGGTTTGGCAGGTTGTCTTTTAGGCGCTGCTTTTTTTACAGGAGCCTTGGCAGGTTTTTCTGCCGGTTTTTCTTCAGTATTCATACTGGTTTCTGTGGCGTTGAAATAATCTTTTGCAACTTTAGGGTTAGAAGCCTGAAAGTCAAGAACGGCAAAGATCTTATCATTATCATTGCTGTTTCTAGCAACTTTAACGCCTAAATCTTTTAAGATTTTAGTCAGTTCCGTTACGGATTTTGACCTTAACGTTTCTATGTTAAACATACTTAATGTAAAAATGTAATTAATTGTGAGTAAGAAAAGTAAGTCCGGCGACTTTTGTTTTCAAGTACATATGTATAATGCAAATCTACACTTATTTTTGAATTGTGCAAAATTTATGTTATTTTTGCCTCGCATTTAATAATCAATGTTACAAAGAATACAGACTATATGGACCCTTCTGGCAGTTTTAGCTGCTGTTTTCCTTTTCATTACGGGACAGGATGTTGACGTTTTTAGCAATATTCCGGTGATTAATATTGGCTGTATTGCACTTGTTTTGGTAGGAGCATTGAGTATTTTCAGCTTTAAGAACAGAAAAAGACAAATTTTGCTGAATACGTTCAGCATCATTATAAACGTTTTGTTGATTGGTGTATTGGCGTACTGGTTACTAAACTTATCCGGAGGAATTCAGATTCCTGAGAAGGGTATTGAGCCGGTTTTTTCATTGATTGCGGTAATTTGTCTGCTTATTGCAAACATATACATCCGCAGAGATGAAAGGCTCGTAAAATCTGTAGACAGACTTCGATAGCCTTACAACGATTTTTTGAGTGAGAACAGTTCCGAAAGGAGCTGTTTTTTGTTATAGCCTGATTTTTTTAACGCAAAGGTTCATATTTAAACCGTATTATTTTAAGTAAGGCAAAGATGCCGGCTACGCCGTTGATTAAGCGGCTGGATAATACGAACGCTTATTCAATCAATCTTTGATTGATTTTTCCTTTGCATTCTTAGAATATTCATTACTAAAATTAAACTTTGCGTTAAAAATTTTATAAAGCTCAATAAAACAAGTTATTATTCCGCTCAACAACTTAAAACTTTTTGATGATAGTTTTTACTTTAAAAATTAATTTATACCATTTCATGCAACATTTCCGTTAAGAATACGACTGATCTTGTAAATTGTATCAAAAAATGAAAAAACTAACCTATCTTACCCTGTCATTCTTTTCAGCATTTACATTTGCACAGGAAGTTTCAAAAGAAAGAGTTACCACAATACTTTCCACTTTGGCTTCGGATGAAATGAAGGGCCGCGAGATCGGGACACCGGAAAATGATAAGGCGGCAGAATACATCGCGACACTTTTTAAAGAAAACAACCTTGAATACTGTACCGGAAATTCTTACCTGATCCCTTTTGATTATAAAGGAAAGAAAGCCTATAATGTATGTGGTATCAAAAAAGGGAAAACGGATAAATACTTAGGATTCTCCGGACACTTTGATCATATCGGAACGAGTGATAAAACCGGCGATAATATTTATAACGGCGCAGATGATGATGCAAGCGGAATTACCGCCTTAACAGGTATTGCCGATTATTTCAAAAATAAGAAATCTGATTTCTCAATGGTATTTATGGCTTTCAACGGCGAAGAGAAGGGAATGCTTGGCTCAAAAGCTATTTCTACAGACACCAATCTGGACAAAATATATAATAATATGACCGCACTTTTCAATTTTGAGATGGTAGCAACAGAATCTCAGTTCGGGAAAAATGCATTATTTATGACAGGTGATGAGTTTTCTGATTTCGATGAGCTTTTTAATAAATATGCGGCGAACGGTTTAAAAATAAATTCCGATCCTTATGCAGCACAAAAATTATTTTACAGATCAGATAATGTAAGTTTTGTAAAGAAAAAGATCATTGCCCACTCATTCTCCACGGTTGATATGACGAAAGCTTCCCATTACCATAATGAAGATGACGATATGCATGTGGTAGATTTTGATAATTTAACAGCCATCATCAATAATGTTGGAAAAACTTTAGAAAAACTGACTCCACAGAATTTCACCCCGAAATACAACGACAAAGTAAAATATTAGATAATTGTAATAAACCGCTGTAATGGCGGTTTATTTTGTATCCTGACCGTTATTACAACTAAAAATTAAACAAACGTTTGTAACAAAATAACATCTATTGAAACATATTAATTAAAGTAAAACAGGATTAAGAACGTCTTTTCCTTTAATTTTACGTAATTTTGCTATCCAATTTTTCATTGAATGAAACCATTACAAAGAATACTTTATTTCGCGAAACCGCATCAAAAATACCTTTTCGGAAGTATGTTTTTCAATATCCTGTACTCCTTACTTAATATCTTATCTGTAGGAACTATGCTTCCTATTTTGGGATTAATGTTCGGTACTATTGAAAAACAGTCAAAAGAACCGGTATGGAGCGGAGCTTTCGGTGATTATTTCAATTATATTAAGGATAAAGCATACTATTTTGTACAGACACAGATTGATCAGCATGGTGCTGTTTATGTACTTGCTGTGCTTTGTGCAATTACCGGAGTTTCATTTTTATTGAGAAATATTTTCAGGTATATAGGAGCTTTTCTTTTGGTTAATTACCGTGTGGGTATTACAAGAGACCTCCGTACTGCAATGTATAACAAATTCTTACAGCTTCCGGTTTCGTTCTTTACCGAACAGAGAAAGGGAGATATGATGTCCAGAATTTCCAATGATATCGGAGGAGTGGAAGGTGGAATTATGGGGGTATTGGTAGATATCATCAACGCCCCGTTCATGATTATCTCTTCTTTGATTGCCTTATTTCTACTGTCTCCTCAGCTGACCCTTTTTTCACTGGTTGTTTTCCCTGTTATGGGCTTACTGATCTCATGGACAGGAAAAAGCTTAAAAAAACAGGCCCATTATGCCCAGGCTGAGCTCGGAAATCTTTTCTCGCTGGTAGATGAAACTTTAAAATCTTCCAAAGTGATCAAGATCTTCAATGCAGATAAGATCCTTAAAAACAGGTTCAACGAAACAACGACCAACTGGCAAAATTTCGCTATAGACATGAGCCGAAAAAGAGAACTTGCATCTCCTATGAGCGAATTCCTTGGTTCTATCACCATTCTTATTATTACCTGGTATGCGGGAACTCAGATTTTAGAGGAACAGACTATGAAGCCTCAGGCTTTCCTTGTTTTCATCGGAATGTTTTTCCAGATCCTGGACCCTGCCAAAAAACTTTCCAGCGCAATTTCTTCTATTCAGGGAGGAATGGCAAGTTTGGAAAGAGTGGCTGAAGTTCTTGACTATGATTTAAAAGTGGAAGAAATTGCAGAGCCGGTTTCCATTTCTACATTAAATAACCAGATTGAATTCAAAAACATTGGATTCTATTATGATAAAGATAATGTTATCCTTAAAAATTTCTCGCTGATTATTCCAAAAGGAAAAACCATAGCCCTTGTAGGACAGAGCGGAAGCGGGAAAACTACAATTGCCAATCTTTTAGCAAGATTCTATGATGTAAATGAGGGTGAAATTTTAATTGACGGAACAGATATCAAGCATTTAAAATTAAAAGAATACCGTCAGCTTCTGGGAATGGTAACCCAGGAGTCCGTATTATTCAATGATTCTGTGTATAACAATATACTGATGGGTAAACCTGAGGCTACGAAAGAAGAAGTCATTGAGGCAGCAAAAATTGCCAATGCTGACAACTTTATCTCAAATCTTCCTGAAGGTTACGACTCCAATATCGGTGATGACGGAAATAAGCTTTCCGGAGGCCAGAAACAGAGGGTTTCCATTGCCAGAGCCGTATTGAAAAACCCTCCGGTGATGATCCTGGATGAAGCAACTTCTGCCCTGGATACAGAATCCGAAAGGTTCGTTCAGGATGCCCTGGATAAAATGATGGAAAACAGAACATCCCTGGTTATTGCCCACAGGCTTTCAACGATCCAGAAAGCAGACTGGATTGTAGTAATGGAGAAAGGAATTGTAGTGGAACAGGGAACACACCATGATCTTATTGCCAAAAAAGGGATGTACCACAAACTGGTGGAGCTTCAGAATTTCGACTAATCATTTATTGAATACATTCAGTAATGAATCCTATACAAGAGTATTTCTACAGAATCGCAGAGCCTGAAAGAAGTACTCTTTTGTTTTTAAGAAAAATGATCCTGGAATCCGATCCCGATCATATTACGGAAACGTTCAGTTTTGGACTGCCTTTTTTCAAGTATAAAAAGAAAATGCTCTGCTACATCTATTACAGTAAAAAATACAGACAGCATTACATAAGCTTTTATCACGGTGATAAACTCAATTATCCTGAACTGCTTCAGGAAGGCAGAAAGAAATTTAAAATCCTTTTGATTGACATGGAAAAGGATTTGCCTGTTTCTTTCATTATGAATGTTATTGATGATGTAAAGCAGTATATTTAACCCTGTTTTCCGAAGCGCTTTTCCTGAATACGGTCATATGTTTTTACATAATCCGGGTTTTCAGTTTTCATGATCTTATCCCAGAATCTAAAATACAGCCCGTAATTTCCTTTAAATTTATTATGATGTAAATTATGGTAAACGGAGGTATTGAATATTGTAAAGAGAAATGAATTCCTCAGCCATTTTGGAGCAATCTCGTACCCTAAATGTCCATAAATATTAATCATCAGAGAGCTTACAATAAATATGTAAATACTGATAAAATGTAAAGGGATGATAAAGAGTAAAATAGGGACAATTAATCCTTCTGCAATAGCTTCTGCCATATGAAATGAATAAGCAGCGAAAGGACTGGGATTTGTAGATTTATGATGGATAAGATGCACATATTTAAAGATCTTTTTATGATGCAGGATCCTGTGCATCCAGTAAAAATAGGTATCATGGATGAATAATCCCACAAAAGTACTTCCCACCAGCCAGTATAAAGAGTAGTCGTTAATATCTCTGTAGAGTTTGGTATACTGGTTCAGGAAGCTGTGAGTTACCAGCAGAATTAAAAGCGCCATTACAAAAGTTGAAATCACGGAATGAAAAATCTCTCTTATAACGTCTTCCTTTTTAATTTCTTTCTGCTGAATTTTAGCATTGTAAAGTGTTCTTTTAAACATGATATAGCATAACCAGTAGCATAATCCTGCAAAGAAAAAATAATACAGAAGGTTTGTGGAGCCTAAATCAAAAAAATCTTTCAGATGTTTCATAAATTCTTTATTAAAAATATAAAACACCAATGTTATTTTGACATCGGTGTTTTATGTATCATTTGTGTTTTATAATCTTAAATTATCGGGAATTACAGCAGCAATATTATTGCGTATTTATTCCGTTGGTTTCCGCCTGTTTAATTGCCCATGCAAGCATATTGGCAAATAGTATGGAGTTCTGCACCTGCATACTTCCTGTTGAATAACCGTTACCGGCAGATCCATAAGTGCTTTTCTGTACCGGGAAATACCCTCCTGAGCTTGGAGCAACAAACGGCTCTATTGTATTGCTTGGATATTGATTTCCGTTTGCATTTTCATTACTCAGGAATCCACCATCTCCAAACCAGATGAAATTCAATGATGCATGTCTTAATCCTGAAATTCCGGTTCTTGAAGTTGTATCGTTTATAGGCTGAGCATAGCTATATGGAATAAAACCACTTGTTAAGCCTGATATATTTATCGTTGTGGAAGCATCTTCCCCCCAGTTTTTCCCTCTTACATCACCAAATGGCCCGTTTAGTACCGGATCGTTCGTGTTTACAAGGGCATATACAGAACCTGCACCATTTCCATTATTGGCAGAGATTGTAGGGTCTGAGAAGATTGCACGCATTACATTTCGGGAAGAAGGGGAATCATCTTCAAATGCAATTACTACTCCTTTACTGTTCAAATAATTTGCTAAATATCCTGCGGCAGTTGCATCCGGTGTATATGGATATCCTAAAATTACGATGTCCGGCTTGGTATTTAATGCTGTTAATAATGTTGCATTTGAAGGATTGGATCCCAATGAGGTATGAGTATATCCTCCTGATTTCACAATACTTGATGCTGTAGTTCCGAAATTGGTAGGAGAATCCATCAGGCTTCTTGATGGCCCTGTGAAAGCACTGTATCCGTAAGCTGTTTCAGCACCAATATGCAGAACTTTCTTTACAGGAATTGTAATTACTACAGTTACGTTACACGTAGCAGCACCATCTGCACTGTTAGATGTTATAGTTAACACTTTATCTGCAGTAGAGGTAGGAGTACCTGTCCCTGATAATGTGATATTCTGATTTCCGGTCGCTGTAAATGTACCTGATCCGCTAAAAGAAATTCCATCTACCGTGTTGGTTGTTACAGAATAGCTTCCAAGAGAAGTTACAACCACCGGCAATGTTATGGTATTAGTAGCTGTTAAAGCTGTACCTTTTGTATATACTCCATTAACGACAGCACTACCACAAGACATAGAATATGTCCCGGCTGAACTCAATACGTTAACAGTAACCGAACATCCTGCACTTACACCATTTGCTGAAAGCTGTACTGCATCTGCCTGTACCGCACCCGGTATTCCCTGACCAGGAACCTGTACCGTCTGAACCCCTGTGTTTAAGAAAACACCGGTACCATAAAAATTATACCCATTCGTAGTTGTTCCTGTAATGGTATAATTTCCGATTTTGGTAACATTTACCTTAACACTAAGATAATTGGAAGCTGTAAGCTCTTTACCCTGGATATAAGTCCCCATTGCTTTGGTTCCTGAACAATCCACTGTAAAAACAGACTTTCCTATCTGTCCGCAGACACTCTTCCATTCATTATCCGCAAGGCTCCAGTAATTATAACAATCTTCACTTGTATTGAAAATGGTAAGTCCGTCGTCCTTTGCAGGGTTTATTACAATCGTATTTCTTTGTGTTTCCGTGAGGCGGGGAATAAGAATACCCTTGTTATTACTTCCGGAAACCACATCCAGAACACTGTTTGCATTGGGAGAAGCAGTATTAATCCCTACTGCACCATTATTGCTTTGCGAGTAAAACTCTCCAAAAACAAGAAGCAAAGCCAGAAGCATTGTCCGGATTTGAATTTTTGTAGATTTTGTCATCATTGTTGTAAATTTTAGCATTTGTTGTTTTTATGTTGTTTTTAACTTTCTATTTTCGCTTTTCAAAAAATCACAGATTCTGAAAATCTTTGTGATCTTAACAAGGTGCAAAGTTATTTACAGCAATACTACATCGCTAAAATAGGGCTACGCAATACTACTCACGCGTAGAGAAACTCATGACAACAGCTATATCTTGAGTATAAAGTTATTGATGTTAATATCTGACGGAATATCCAATTTCTTTCTTATTCTGTACTTTCTGCTTTCAATAGCTCTCACGCTGCTATTGGTACACAAAGCAATTTTTTTAGTATCAAAATTAAGTCTCATTAATGCGCAGATATGTATTTCGGAACTGATAAGTCCGGAATTGATCTTTAAAAGACTGGGCATAAAATCCGGAAAATACATCTGAAACCTCTCAAGAAAAAGAGGTGAATCTATATCTGCCAGCTCCAGAATATCGGCAATATTATCTTCTGTCAGGTTATTGCTGATAATCTGCTGCTTCATCAGTTCATTATTTACTTTCACCAAATCCTCAATCGTTGAGTCTTTAATTTCCGTCTCCCTTATTAAACCATTGATAAGCTTATCTTTCTGGTAAATAAAGAATGCATCTATCAAAAATGTAGTGATGGAAAAAATAATATTCAGGAGACGTATTATTTTAAAATCCGCCTCTTTTATATAGCCGCTTCTTGGCACAAAATTCAATTCCAGAACTAAACAGCCGATAAAGTTCAATGCAATAATGATTACGGTAAGCAATATCAGATGATAATCTTCTTCGTAATTGAAAAAGAACGGCAATGCAAACAGAAGTGAAAAATAGAAATACTCAACTCCCCCACTTCTTGAGGTGTATATATAGAAAAAGCTGACTATAAGTGTAAGGATGATAAAAATCGTAATGATGACTGCTTTTAGAATTTTTTTGAATCTGCTGATTTTCCCTTTAAGGAAGATCAAAAAAAACCAGAAAAAAGTAAGAAAAATAAGAAATGTAGAACTCACTGCGTCCCCAAAGAAAAGGACAATAAATACGGAGTAAAATAAAAACAGTAAAAAGAGAAATATAAGATAGCGGTTGATCAGCATTATATAATTATGATCGAAATTATTATCAACCATTTCATTTTCACCATTGATTATTTTAGAAATTTTGTTTATCATATTCTAATAACGTTTAAAATGTGAATACATTAAAATACACAGGTAGCTATTTGAATATATAAATGTAGGAAATATTAAGATTTGATTTTACAAAATATTTAGACAATTAGATATTTTTAACATACAATTAAAAATATAATCATTAAACATGAAGTAAAACAGCAAACAAAACACTCTTATGTGATAAAATCAAAAAACACCGATAAGGATGAGAAAAGTTTTCAGGCATGAAAATTTCAGGCATCAGAAAATCTGCTCAATGGAATAATGGTAATAAAATGCTTTGGATGTTTAAGAAAAAACGGCTTAAACTTTGAAAATACGTTTCCACTTTGATATGGTGTTTCGGCTCATCCTGAAATGATTGGCCGTTTCCGTATTATTAAGCCTGTTTTTTTTCTGATATTCGAGGATACTGAAAATAGATTTACGGTCATAGGAACGAAGCTTTTGGCTTTCGGATTGTATTAAAAGCCCGGCTTCGCCAAAAATAAGCTTATTCAGTGTTATTATATCCATTACGCTGTTAATATTCTCTAATTTTCGTATAATTTTGAGATCATCAGCTTTATCCGGGAATTTTTCCTCTACAATATCAGTATATATTTGTTTATAATCCGGTCCCATATATTTATGCTTTTTTAATCCATGTGTGAAGAGTGGTTTTGGGTATTCTGTATTTCAGAATAACTTCGTTAACTGTCATTTCTTTACTGGCAATTTTTTCCAGTATAAAGCTTTTCACTTCTTCGGTATATATATTTTTTCTGAAAACAGGCAGGTTTTCTTTTTGATCAGTTTTTTTTGGAGGATTAGCCGGCGGAGCATAAAGAATCAAATGCGCACTGTATACCCTGAAGAAATTATACTCCAGCAATTTGCTCCATCTCAATAAATAAAAGGTATCAATACTGATTTGCTCATACATACCCTCAATTTCTTCCTCACTACACTTCATAAATTTTTCGATCCGGGCAACAGGCATCTGGAGCTCATTAACCCTTTCATGTATAAGTTTGCCTATGTGTATATCTTTTAAATTCATCCTTCATTTAGTTTTTACTTTGTTTGAAAAATAAACTATTATATTTCGTATGCAAAATTATCAACAACCCATATATTCCCCTTATAATAAACATACTCAATATTACGCACGAGTAGTAAAACTCATATCTGAAGGGCTTCAATGAATCAGAATAGCTCTAAACCATCAGCTTTATATTTAATAAACAAAAAAAGGAGAAAATTAAATTTTCTCCTTTTTATATCAATTTTATCGTGATTAATCTTTCATTCTGGCAATTACATCCAGACCTCCTTTTGTAATATCTCCGATCTTACAGATAATTTCTGTATCCAGGGGCAGAAACACATCCATTCTCGACCCGAATTTAATGAACCCGAACTCATGCCCGGCTTTTGCCTGATCTCCCTCATTGCAGTAGAAAACAATTCTTCTGGCCACATATCCCGCAATCTGCCTGAATACTACCTGATGATTTGTTGCTGTTTCCACAGCTACCGTAGTTCTTTCGTTCTCCGTAGATGACTTTTCATGCCATGCCACAAGATATTTCCCGGGATGATATTTTTTATAGATTACTTTTCCGGAAACCGGATATCTGCAGATATGAACATTAAGCGGTGACATAAAGATAGAAACCTGGATAGCTTTACCTTTAACAAACTCGGTCTCTTCCACTTCTTTAATCATTACTACCTTTCCGTCTACAGGAGCAATTACATTTTCTCTGTGCTCAAGTATATCACGGGCCGGAACCCTGAAAAACCAAAATACCAGGCTGTAAACCACTAATAACGGCATAATAATTAGTAACGACCACATTTTAAGAAAATAGATAGCCAGCACGCTTATGATAATAAACAGTATTGTTGCTACGGCAATCGTTCCTTTTGACTCCTTATGTAATTTCATGAGATTAAATAAATTTTTCTAAAATAAAGTACAAATATACGACAGGAACGCAGATTAAAAAACTGTCCAGCCTGTCCAGCACCCCTCCATGCCCCGGAATGATGTTTCCGCTGTCTTTCACCCCGAAATTTCTTTTCAGCTGGCTTTCTACAAGATCCCCAAGCGGAGCAAATGCCGCAACCAGGAAACCTACTACCATCCAGTTCCCGCGAAGTTCGGGCTGATACTGCTCTATAAAGTAGGATAAAACTAACGTTAAGACCACTCCTCCTGCATATCCTTCCCAGGTTTTCTTTGGAGAGATTTTCGGGGCCATTTTATGCTTTCCGAAAAATTTACCGGTAAGATAAGCAAAGGTATCGCTGCTCCAGATCAGAATGAATAAAAATATAACTTCCAGTGAGAATGTTCCTTCCATACCGGAAAATTTAGGCAGACCTAAAGCAAAACTGAAAGGAAGGGCAACATAGATTACTGTAAAAATCAGTTTTCCGCTGTCGAAATATAATTCGTTGGGATATTTGAATAAAGTAACCACAGCAATAACAATCAGGGAAATTGCAAGTATTTCATTCAGCCTGAAATCGAAAAAGAAATCATGATTGAAATATCTTTTGGAAAAAACGTAGTAGATAAAAATAACCAGCGGAAGTACGATCCATTTCTCATACCCTCTGCCAAATTTCATGATTTTAATACATTCCCATGTACCTACCAGCAGTAAAAGAGTAATCAGTCCGTGGTACAGATATTCCTGCCTGATAAGGTCCGGATGAATCTTGTTGATGAGCTGTGCGCCCAGCGGTGTTGTGCAAAGAATGATAACGGCAACATAAACAAGCCCGGAAATGGTTCTCTGAATAAGGTTTTTGTCCAAAATGTAAAATTTATAAGTTGATGCTTAATCTTCAAGCAGCAATAAAAACAGTTTTGTATTCGTATGGGAAGAAGTATCCAAACTCGACTGTCCTCCACTGATGGAAGTAAGGTTTTTGATATTTCCGTTCCTTTTTATCTTCCCCATCGCATCATTAAGGTTGTTCACAATCTGTGATACATTGGCCATAATAATAATTTTCCCGGGAAGCCTTGAAGAATGATAGTGCAGAATATTGTTGTGCGAAAGCATGATCCTGCCGTCATATGCAATAAGATATTCGCAGGTAATGAGCGCGGCATCATTGGAATGTTCCATTTCGGGGGTAAAAGGTGTTTTTACTACATTTAAAAAGCTTTGAAGCTCTTTATCCCAGCAAAAAATATTACTGATCCCTTCTATTTTGATAATCTGGTTTAAAGTCTGTAAAGCTTCCGCTTCATCTGCACAATAGTTGAAGAATCCTCCCGAATGCGTAAATAATTGCGCAAACTTATAATCAAGATCCGCATTTTTCAGCGAATCCCCGAGCTTCTCCAGACTCTGTTTTTCTTCTTCCTCAGGCTGGTTGGTAAGTTTGTTTACAATCCTCTTGAATAAATTCAACTTAATCTATTTTTAGTCAACTTTATACAAAAATAGAAAATAAATTACAATAGATTCCAAAAATAGTCCTTAAATATGAAAAAACCTGACAATTCTAAGACTGCCAGGTTTTATATATTCTGTTTTAAGGAGCTTTAAAGCTGTGAAGGACTCTCTGGAGCCTGAATTTCACTTCCTTGTTCTTTCTCTTTAATTTCCGGTACTTCCGGTGTTTCAATATCCTTTTGCGGGATGGTATTTGTAACAGGTTTTTCTGTAAGTTCAGGATCCCAAGCTCTTTTTCCGAAAATGTCTTCAAGATCTTCACGGAAGATTACTTCTTTTTCCAGAAGCTTGTTGGCAAGAGCATCAAGTTTATCTTTGTTTTCTTCCAGAATTTTTACGGCTCTGTCATATTGATTTTCGATGATTGATTTAATCTCGGCATCAATTTTTGTAGCTGTTTCTTCAGAATAAGGTTTCCCGAAAGAATATTCAGACTGGCCTGAGCTGTCATAGTAAGAAATGTTTCCGATGTTAGGACTTAAACCGTAGATCGTAACCATTGCCTGGGCTCTTTTCGTTACTGTTTCAAGATCGGAAAGCGCACCTGTGGAAATATTGTTAAAAATAACCTGCTCTGCAGCTCTTCCTCCTAAAGTAGCGCACATTTCGTCAAGCATCTGTTCTGTAGTGGTAAGCTGTCTTTCTTCCGGAAGATACCATGCTGCTCCTAATGAACGTCCTCTCGGAACAATCGTTACTTTTAAAAGCGGAGATGCGTGTTCTACCAACCATGAAATTGTTGCGTGTCCTGCTTCATGATAAGCTACTCTTCTTTTTTCAGAAGGTTTGATGGCCATATTTTTCTTTTCAAGACCTCCGATAATTCTGTCTACAGCATCAAGGAAATCCTGTTTTGTAACAGAGGTATGACTGTTTCTTGCGGCAATAAGCGCGGCTTCGTTACATACATTGGCAATATCTGCACCACTGAATCCCGGAGTCTGCTTGGCAAGGAAATCCCTGTCTACATTTTCATCCAGTTTGATTTTCTTAAGGTGAACATCAAATATTTCTTTTCTTTCATGCAGCTCTGGAAGGTCTACGTAGATCGAACGGTCAAAACGTCCGGCTCTCATCAGGGCTTTATCAAGAATATCAGCTCTGTTGGTGGCAGCCATCACAATTACGTTAACATCTGTTCCGAAACCGTCCATTTCTGTAAGAAGCTGGTTGAGTGTATTTTCTCTCTCATCGTTTCCGCCTGAGAAATTATTTTTTCCTCTTGCACGTCCGATGGCATCAATCTCATCAATAAAGATAATGGCAGGAGATTTAGCTTTCGCCTGAGCAAAAAGGTCTCTTACTCTTGAAGCTCCTACTCCAACAAACATTTCAACAAAATCTGAACCTGAAAGGGAGAAGAACGGCACTTTAGCTTCACCTGCAACGGCTTTTGCCAATAATGTTTTACCGGTTCCCGGAGGGCCTACCAAGAGTACTCCTTTAGGAATTTTACCTCCCAGTTTGGTATATTTTTCAGAATTTTTAAGGAAATCTACTACTTCCTGTACTTCTTCTTTAGCACCTTCAAGACCTGCAACATCTTTAAATGTTACCTGGATTCTTTCTTTTTCGTCAAATAGTTTTGCTTTGGACTTTCCGATTGAGAAGATCTGTCCGCCAGGGCCTCCGCCTCCGCCCATCTTTCTGAAAAGAAGGAAGTAGAAAAGTCCCAGGATCGCAATCCATATCAGCGCTGAAACCAGGATATCCATGAACGGGTTTTTACCTGCTCCGTAATCTTTTGTTGTTTTAATTGCTGCGTTTGTCGCTTTTATCTGATCAAATTTCTGAAGGAAAAGCTGAAGATCTCCATATTTTACAGAAAAATCTGCTTTTGGAGCCATATCGAATGCAGAAAGGGGATTATTCTGGTTGGCCGATTTGCTGACCATTGCCGTCTTTGCTGCTTTTGTCAGGAAAACATCTGCTTTCTCTGTGTCTTTGTATATGATAACGTTTTGGACCTTTCCTGCCTGCATTTCCCTAAAGAAAGCATCCTCATCAATAGATTTTGCACTGTCGCCCCCTAAAAAATTGGAGCCGAAAAATAACAAAAGAGCCACGATTGCAATTGGAAAAAACCAGTTGAATCCTTTATTGTTCATTTATACTTTTTAAAATTTAATATTCATTTTCAATTTTGGTGATTGCCGCATCTCCCCAAAGTTCTTCAATATCGTAATATTCACGTACTTCTTTCTGGAAAATATGCACTACAACCGTTACGTAATCTACCAAAACCCACATTGAGTTTTCGGTACCCTCTACATGCCAGGGTCTATCTTTAAGATCGTTTCTTACTTTTTTCTCAACACTACCTGCCAATGCAGAAACCTGTGTATTTGAGTTTCCGCTGCAAATAATAAAAGTTTCCGCTACAGAATTTTCAATTTTCGAAAGATCAAAAATCATGATATCTTCACCTTTTACGTCCTGAAGGGCTTCAACAATTTTATCTATTAGTGCCTGCTTTTCTGCTGTTTTATTCATTAAAATATCTATAATCTGCAAATTTATTGTTTTTCTTTTACTTTAGCCTTACTTTTAGCCTTTTAAAGTCTTAAAGTTTTCTTAAATGGGTCAATTATTTTATTTAAAAGAGTGTTCTTCTACTAATGACGAAATATCTAAGTTTTTACTTTACGAAAATTCAGATTTTATAGCTTTACACACATTTAATCAAACTAAAGGCCGCGGACAGTACGGAAACACATGGGCGGCAGTGGCCGGAAAAAATATTGCGTATACGCTGGCTGTTAAGGCTCAAAGCATTCTGCTCTCAGATTTTATATTCAATTACTATACCGCGGTTGCTATTCGGGATTTCCTTGCCAATTTGACTGATCATGATGTAAAGATAAAATGGCCGAATGACATTATCCTTAAAAATAAAAAAATCGTCGGAATCCTGATTGAAAAGAAAAAAGTCAATCAGAATAATTATTTTATCATAGGAGCAGGCTTCAATGTTCTGCAGGATCATTTTGACGAAATATCGCATGCAGGATCACTTCTTACCCAGACAGGACAGGCTTATCATCTTGATGAATTTGTATTGAATCTTCACGAATATCTTTCTGAAAAACTGAAAAACATTCCATCCGAAGAGGAGATTATCGAGCAGTTCAACCGTAATTTATACCGTAGAAATGAAATTTCTGTCTTCGAGATTGAAAAAGAGAGACAAAATGGCATTATCCGGAATGCGGACGAAAAGGGAGAGCTCTGGATAGAACTTGAAAGATACGGCTTACAATCTTTCTATCACAAAGAGATCAGGCTACTCTACTGATTGGCTCTTTTCAGGTAAAGGTATAAGGTAAGCGGAAAGAAAACCATATTAGGCAGCCACATAGCAACAGCCGGCGAAAGGCTTTTATTCTCGGAAACTACTTTTAATGCCTCGAAAGAGAAAACGAAAACAAATGCCAGGGAAATACCTATTGCCAGGTTAACCCCAAGGCCTCCTCTTTTTTTCTGGGAAGCCAGCGAAAGCGCAAGGAAGGTTAATATAATAATGGAAACAGGCATGGAAGTTCTCTGATGGAACTCATTAAGGTAAGAATTCAGATTGCTGTTTCCTTTCTCTTTTTCTCTGTTGATAAATTTTATAAGTTCGGGAGTGGTTTTATTTTGTCCGAGCAATTCGTTCGGGAAAAGTTCTTCAGGGGAATGCCCGTAACTTTTCCTTATTTCCACACCATTCCCCAGCTTTTCAGTATTATCTTTATTAACCGTTTTTTCCAGATAGTTGGTAAGGATAAACTGTTTTTTGGCTTTATCCCAGTATACTTCGGATGCTTTAAGCTCGTAGGTCATTTTCCGGACTTTATCAAATTTCTGATAGACAAAGCCTGAACCTCTGGTTTCTCTTTTATTCCAGGAGTTCACGAAAATATATTCTGTTTTGCTTAACTGGGCAGATGCAGGACCGGTTCCCAGAATTTTTTCTTTGTTTGCTGCATTATAGGTATAGGCTTCCAGCTCATTTTTCTTAATATTGGCCCACGGAAGCACCATATGATTGACCAGAAGGGATATCATGGCAATGAAAAGCGAAGTATACAGATAAGGTTTAGCAAATCTGTGGAAACTGGCTCCGCTGCTTATTACTGCTACAATCTCAGTATTATTCGCCATTCTAGAAGTGAAATAAATCACGGAAATGAATACCAGAATGGAAAGAAACGTCACTACAAGGTTAATGATCCAGAAGGGATAGAAATTAAGCAGGAAATACATTAAATCCAGTTTGGGATCTAAGGCTTTTGCATTTTCTATTCTTGGGATTTTCTGCTGAACATCGATCACCAGTACAACTATAGACAGCAATATCAGCATGAAACTGAATGTTCCAAGGTATTTTTTAATGATATATCTGTCTATAATTTTGATCATGATCTTTCTCTGTTTAAAGTCTTTGTCTGAGAACAGGCACTACAGATTTTTTCCATTCATAGAAATCACCTGCTATGATATGTTCTCTGGCTACTTTTACAAGGTCTAAATAAAATGCCAGATTGTGTACGGAAGCGATCTGTTTTGCAAGATATTCTTTTGACACAAATAAATGGCGTAAATATGCTTTTGTATATTCTCTGTCTACATAACTTGTTCCAAATTCATCGAGAGGAGAAAAATCACGCTTCCATTTTTCATTTTTAAGATTCATGACACCCTGCCAGGTGAAAAGCATTGCATTTCTTGCATTTCTGGTGGGCATTACACAATCCATCATATCAATGCCCAGGCCGATGGATTCAAGGATGTTCCAGGGAGTTCCTACACCCATGAGGTATCTTGGTTTGTCTTTTGGAAGAATATCCGTTACCTCATCGGTAATTCTGTACATTTCTTCTTCCGGCTCTCCTACGGAAAGTCCACCGATTGCGTTTCCTTCTGCTCCGGCTTCGGAAATCACTTCAGCTGAAATTTTTCTGAGATCTGAATAGGTAGAACCCTGAACAATCGGGAAAAGTCTTTGTTTGTGCCCGTAAATTTCTTTATTTTCTTCTGTCCAGTCGATACATCTTTTCAGCCATCTATGAGTAAGCTCCATGGATGTTTTGGCCTGATTGTATTCGCAAGGATAAGGGGTACATTCATCGAAAGCCATGAAAATATCTGCCCCGATCTGTCTCTGGATTTCCATTGACTTTTCAGGAGTAAACATGTGATAACTTCCATCGATATGGGATTTGAACTTCACTCCTTCTTCAGACATTTTTCTGCTTTTGGAAAGCGAAAATACCTGAAACCCTCCTGAATCAGTAAGGATAGGCAGGTCCCAGTTCATGAATTTGTGCAGTCCTCCTGCTTCCTGCATAATATCCATGGTAGGACGAAGATACAGGTGGTATGTATTTCCCAGGATAATCTGGGCTTTAATGTCTTCTTTTAATTCTCTCTGATGAACTGTTTTCACACTGGCTACAGTTCCTACAGGCATAAAGATGGGCGTCTGGATCTTTCCGTGATCGGTTGTGATCTCTCCTGCTCTTGCTTTTCCTTCAGAGGTTTTTTCTATATTAAAAAATTTCATTCGTAATATTCTTTTAATTCACCGCTCTTAACGGTTCTTCCGCATCATAATTTATCTGTTTAAAACAGGAGTAACGCCGCTTTTTTTCAGTTTATCCTGGATATATTTATTTGCTTTAGGATCTTTTTTCAATACTATTTTCTGTGCGTCTTCCGCAATATTTTTCATTTTGTCTTTAATGACATAGTATTTGAAGCTTTCTACAAAATCTTCGGACTTTATATTGTGTGTCTTAAGCACAAATCTTGTTCCTGCCTCTAAATTTTTGTTTGGATATATAATAACCGCCTGGTCTGTAATGGCAAGATCAGCAAGAATCTCAGCCATTTTTTCAGGCTCGATGAGATTTTTGGGCTTATCGATATAGTCGCCGCATGAGAACATGCACAGCATAACGAAAATGAAGACCAGTTTTTTCATAATCTGTTGATTATTGATTTCCATTTTAAATTTAAAACTCCAAATACAGCTTCATGAATGATACCTCCGTTCATTTTGCTTTCTCCTAAAATTCTGTTGGTAAATATAATAGGAACTTCTACAATTTTAAAACCTTTTTTAAAAGCCCTGAATTTCATTTCAATCTGGAAGCCGTATCCTTTAAGCCTTACATTATCTAATCCAATCTCTTCAAGAACTTTCCTTGAAAAACAGACAAAGCCTGCCGTTGTATCATGAATCGGAAGCCCTAAAATAAATCTTACATATTTAGAGGCAAAATAAGAAAGCAGCACGCGGCCCATTGGCCAGTTCACTACATTTACTCCTTTTGAATAACGTGATCCTATTGCCATATCAGCATTTAAACAGGCTTCAAAAAGCTTGGGCAGATCATTCGGATTGTGGGAGAAATCGGCATCCATTTCAAAAATGTAATCGTATTTATTTTCGATAGCCCATTTAAACCCGTGAATATATGCTTTTCCCAAACCGTCTTTTATATGCCTTACCGAAAGATGAAGATAATGGGAAAACTGTTTTTGCAGCTCTCTTACGATATCAGCCGTTCCATCCGGAGAAGAGTCATCCACAACCAGAATATGAAAATCGTCCTCCAATGCAAAAACCGCGGAAATAATATTTTCAATATTTTCCTTTTCGTTATATGTAGGGATAATGACGAGTTTTTTCATTTCAGTTTGCAAAGATAGTTTATTTAACCTTTTTATTTTATACAAAATAATCTATAATTTTGCAAAAAATATTCCTTTGCTGTTATCACAAAATTTTATAAACCACGTAAGAATACCTGAGAATAATGATTGGGTAATCTTCATATTAATAGGATGCATATTCTTATATGTGTTCATGATGAATATCATAGAAAGGGATGCCAGCCTGAAAGATTTTCTGCTTCAGAAGTATTTTGATGCCAGCAATAACCTGCCGAGCTGGATTATTACTTCCTGCGTAACGGCACTTACCTTATCTGCCCTGCTTTCACAATATATACCCATAGTTCCGAAATACATCAGCGATCTGCAGCTTTTCGGTTACCAGGTTAATAAATTCGGATATACTCTGCTGGCAGTTGTATTTTTTTATGTCTCCAAATCTGCACTGGGCTTTTTATTTTACCAAAGTATTGGTGATGGCAGAAAATGGTCTGTTTTTTATTTTACCTCGACGAAATTTTACTTCATTCTGTCATTTTTGTTAATAATTTTATGTGTAGCCCACTATTATTTCCCCGTGGACAGAAATAAAATATTTTTATACTACTTCTACTTCTTTGCATTCGTGGCGGTTTTCAAGATTTTCTTCTATTTGTTTCACAAAAACAATATACTTCCCGAAAAATGGTATTATAAATTTTTGTATATTTGCACCCTCCAAATTGCACCTTTATTGTTGCTTTGGAAGTTGTTATTTTTTTAATAAAAGTCAATGATGAGAATAAAGTCCATATTGGTTTCTCAACCAGCGCCTAGTGAGTCTTCTCCATATCTGGATATAGCAAAGAAGGAAAAAATAAAAATTGATTTCCGTCCTTTCATCCATGTCGAAGGAGTAGACAACAAAGAACTCAGAACTCAGAAGATAGATCTGACGCAGTATACTGGAATCATTTTCACCAGCAAAAATGCGATAGACCATTATTTCAGGCTTGCCGAAGAATTGCGTTTTTCAGTTCCGGATACGATGAGATACATCTGCCAGTCTGAGGCAATCGCCAACTATCTTCAGAAACATATTGTTTATAGAAAGAGAAAGATCAGCTTCGGAGAGAAAAACTTTTCGGATCTGTTACCTCTGTTTAAAAAATTCCCTACTGAAAAATATCTTCTGCCGTCTTCGGATGTTCTGAGCCCGGATATCGTAAAAACAATGGAAACAGCTAATGTAGACTGGACCAGAGCTATTATGTACAGAACGGTATGCAGTGATCTTACGGACATCAATGCTAAGGATTATGATATGCTGATTTTCTTTAGCCCGCAGGGAATCAAATCTCTTCAGCAGAATTTTCCGGACTTCAAACAGGAGGAAACAAAAATCGGTGTTTTTGGAAACACAACGCTGGCAGCAGCAGAAGAGGCAGGCTTAACAGTAGATCTTATGGCTCCTACAAAGGAAACTCCATCTATGACAATGGCACTTGAAAAGTATATCAAAGCGCTACACAAGTAGCATTTGAAACTTAATATAAAAACAACCGTCTTTTCTATACAGGAAAGATGGTTTTTTTTTAACTAAATTTGAACAAGAATTAATATTGAATAAAATGTCCTGAATAATTTTCAAAAAAAGAGAAATTTATAAGTACATTCCATCAGTCACAAAAATTTAAAATATCCGGATGAAAGCTCCACAGGCAAAAAAAATAGAAAAAATACTAGAAAAACATAATGACAGAAGAACTGACAATTACTTTTGGCTCAATGAAAGAGAAAACCCTGAAGTCATACAATACCTTGAAGAAGAGAATGCCTATGAAGAGTTTATGATGAAAGACACGGAAGCTTTCCAGGAAGAGCTTTTCGAAGAAATGAAGGCCCGTTATAAAAAAGATGACGAATCTCTCCCGTATTTCTTTAACGGATACTGGTATATTGTACGCTATGAGGAAGGAAAAGAATACCCTATTTTCTGCAGAAAACAAGCAAGCCTGGACAATGCAGAAGAAATCCTTATTGACGTTAATATTTTAGCAGAAGGTGAATCCTACTTTGAAGTGGGCAGCGTTGCCGTTTCTCCCAATAATGAGCTGGTCTCTTTTTCAACAGATAATGTAAGCAGACGAATTTATACTATCAATTTCAAGAACCTTGTAACCGGGGAAATTTTCCCGGACCAGATCCTGAATACAACAGGAAAAGCGGTTTGGGCCAATGATAATGAACACGTTTTTTACACCAGAAAGGATGAAAGTTTGCGCGCTTTCCAGGTATACAGACATAAACTGGGTACAGATTCTTTAGAAGATGTCCTGATTTTCCATGAAAAGGATGATACTTTTGATGTGAATGTATTTAAAACAAAGTCGATGGAATATATTTTCATTGCAAGCTCAAGTACAATTTCTGATGAACACAGGTTCATTCCTTCCAATGATGTTTTTGCAGAATGGAAAATTATCCAGCCAAGAATAGATGACTTGGAGTATTCGGTAGAACATTACGAAGACGAATTTTACATCATCACAAACGCAGATGATTCCACGAATTTCAAGATCGTAAAAACGAAAATTGATAATTGCAGCATGGAAAACTGGGTAGATGTGATCCCACACCGCGCTGAAGTTCTTCTGGAAGGCTTTGAAATTTTCAGGGATTACCTTGTTCTTGAAGAAAGAGAAGAAGGCCTCTTGCAGATCAAGATCATTGATGAAAAAACACAGGAGTCTTATTATCTTCCTTTTTCTGATCCTACTTATACAACCTATATAGGAATCAATATGGAGTTTGATACGGAAGTTCTGCGTTACGGTTACACTTCATTAACTCAGCCAAGCTCAACATACGAGTACAATATGAAGGAAAAAACCACTCAGCTTCTTAAACAACAGGAAGTTCTCGGCGGAAAATTTCTTCCCGAAAACTATATTTCAGAAAGAATCTGGGCAGAATCAAGAGATGGGGAAACAAGAATCCCGATTTCCCTGGTTTACCATAAAGACACTCAAAAATCTTCAGACACGCCTTTATTATTATACGGTTATGGAAGCTATGGCCATACTGTGGATGCAAGTTTTTCCAATGTAAGGCTTTCCATTTTAGACAGAGGATTCATTTACGCTATCGCTCACATCCGTGGCGGGGAATATTTAGGCAGAGAATGGTATGAAGACGGAAAAATGCTTTACAAGAAAAATACATTCTTCGATTTCATTGATGCGGGAAAGCATTTAATTAAGGAGAATTACACATCATCCAACCACATGTATGCAATGGGCGGAAGTGCAGGCGGACTTCTGGTAGGAGCTGTAGTAAATTATGAACCTAAACTTTTTAACGGAATTGTAGCACAGGTTCCTTTTGTAGATGTGGTTACGACAATGCTGGATGAAACGATTCCCCTAACAACCGGGGAATATGATGAATGGGGAAACCCCAATGACAAGGAATATTATCAGTACATGAAAGAATATTCGCCTTACGATAATGTTGAGGCAAAAGATTATCCCCACATGCTGATTACAACAGGTCTTCACGATTCCCAGGTGCAATACTGGGAACCGGCAAAATGGACGGCCAAGCTTAGAGAATTAAAAACAGATGACAATTTATTGTTATTCAAAACTGATATGAGCTCAGGCCACGGCGGTGCAAGCGGAAGATTTGAATCCCTGAAGGAAGATGCGCTGGAATATGCATTTCTTTTAATGATTGACAAAAAATAACTGTAATTTTTTCTTCAACTTAAAAACGAAACCATGTTATTACTAAGTTTTCTCGTAATAGCAATTGTTTACTATCTGATACAAAAAGATAAAATCCGGAAGACGGAAAAGCGCGAAATCTTTAAAGAAAAGCAGGAAGAAAAACTGCAGCAGCTTCTTGAAAAAGCAAGAGAAGAAGATGCAAGAAAAGCTGAAGAAAATAAATGACGAATACTATGAACGAATCCGAATACTGGCAAAAAATAGAACAGTTTTTTATAGAAAATTTTGATACTGAAAAAAACGCTCCCATTGAAACTTATCTGTTTTTAATAGGTCTTCAGGAGTTGGGAAGCGGTCAGCAGAAATACACAAAAGATGATAAGGTTAACTTAATTCATATTGCCGTCTGCAGATTGCTGGAACCTTTTGGATATTATAAATTTACGCATTACGATGATGATGGGTACCCGCACTTTGAAAAACTGGAAGAATTGCCGGAATTAAAACCGAACGAGCAGTCTCTTCTGATGAAAAAGGCAATCATACAATATTTTCAGGAAGAAGAACTGATTTGATAGAGGTAAATCAATTTGAGAATTTGAAAATGAGTTAATTTGAAAATTTGGTGACGGTCATTTATTTAAATGAATTCTCTTAATTTCAAAATACAAAGACAGATTAAGTCTGCCTATATAAATTTATAAAGAATGAAACTATTTGAACCAAGCATAAAGCCATTCTCAAATTAACTCATTTTCAAATTCTCAAATTAAATAATTTCTTCCAGTTGTGTAAGCCCCATCTTAAATCCTTCTTCAAAGCCCATTTCCAACATCTGCTTCATAGCTTCAGGAGATGAAAAATGGATATTGACAGTCATTTTTGTTCCTTCTTCTACCCCTGTAAATCCGAACAGCCATTTAGACTGATCAAAATTTTCATTGATATTTCCCTTTTCATCACAGAAAGCATCTGTTCCATCAAAACTTCTATGCTCCATAATCTCGCCATACTTCACCTGGGCATACATTTTTTCTCCATCCGGGCCTACCATTGCATAATGCCAGATTCCACCTTCTTTAAAATCCTGTTTTACCGTTTCACACTTCCATGGCTTTGGGCCCCACCACTGATCCAGTAATTCGGATTTGGTAAAATAGTCCCACACTTTTGATACATCAGCATTATATATCTTCATGACATATACACTGTTCGAATCAAAATCTTTGTTAAAAATGATATCAGATTCCATAAGTAATTATTTTTATTAAAGCTAGTTATTTTATCCGTTTACAGCTCTTTTCATATGGCAAGTAATTTTAAATTCATAAATATTTGTTAAAAAACTCTCTTTTAAGAGAAATTAAACAATTTTTTGGCTCGTTTTTTGTTTATGAAGTCTTAAAATAATTAATTTTAACATTCATTTTTCCCAATATATTAAAATCAAATAATGAATAATAAATTCATCCCAATAATTTCGGTGTTTATGACGATTTCACTGATTGTCTTTGTGACACTCCAATTTTATTGGCTGAAAAGGTATTATGGCACATTAGAACAGGATTTCTCAAACAAAGTATATACCGCTCTGGAAAGTACAGCCAAAAGTGTTTCGGAAATCGAGGTGGAAAAATACATGAATGAAAACAACAAGAATTTCCGGAATGATATTATTGCCAACAGCAAGCAGCCTTCCCTTACTACGATTCAGCAGGTGGAAGATTCCGGCACTCAGAGACAGATCATTTATTCTAAAAATATCATTGAAAAAACGCAGCTTCCCATTTCCCAAAGAGGAGATTCAATAAAATGGACTACCCTTTACAGTGATGAAGCGGCCTATAAAATAAAAAGGGACACCACAAAACCGCAGCAACTTACTGCAGAAATCAACAATGATATTGAAAATGGGGATTATACCATAAAAGAATTTGCCAAAATCTACGGGAACAATCTACCCATTACAAAAAGAGTTAATGATAAAATTCTTGACTCAGTTATTACAAAAGAACTGAAAATAAGAGGAATCTCTGCAAAATTCGGGTACGGAATTACTGATAAAAACAACAACCTTACCAGCGTTGTAAACAAGGTGTATAAAGAGAAAAAGGATAACAATACTTATTCTTATCCCCTTTTTACCGATACAAAAGACAGGACCTTATATACCTTGGCTTTAGTTTTTCCTAAAAAGGAATACTCACTGGCAATGAACAACTGGCCGATGCTTCTGGGAACCTTCCTGTCATTATTAACTATTCTTGGAATTTACATTATTTCCATCAATTATATGATGAGACAGAAAAAACTGGCAGAAGTAAAGACAGATTTCATCAATAATATGTCCCACGAGTTTAAAACACCGCTGGCCACAATTTCTGTAGCTACCGATTCTTTAGCCAATGACAAGATTGCGACAAATCCGGATAAGGTAAAATACTATTCGGAACTGATTAAGCAGGAAAATCTAAGGATGAAAAAACAGGTGGAAAACGTCCTGAATATGTCCAAGCTTGAAAGAAATGAAGTAGAGCTGTTCCTCAAAGAAGCCAATGTTCGGGAACTGATAAAAAGGACAACAGAATCTTTCAATCTTATTGTACAGCAGAGAAACGGTTCTTTGACGCAGGAATTCAACGCAACCCATTATACATTTAAAATAGATGAATTCCATATCTCAAATATGCTGGTGAATTTACTGGACAATGCCAACAAATACTCGCCGGAAGCACCTGAGATTAAAGTAACAACAAGAAACGAAGGAAGCTGGTACGTTATAGAAATTTCCGACAAGGGAATGGGAATGGAAACCCAGAATAAAACCAAGATCTTCGAAAAATTTTTCAGGGAAGAAACCGGTAACATTCACAATGTAAAAGGACAGGGGCTGGGGCTTTCTTATGTAAAGAAAATTGTAGAACTGCACAAAGGACAGATACTCGTAGATTCCCACAAAGACAAAGGAAGTACGTTTACGATAAAGCTGCCAATGGCTTAAATGATAAGGAAGAGTGATGAATGATAAACTTTCATTCTTCAATGATAAAAATAGAAACCAAATAACAAGTATAGAGGATAGAGTGAGAACGTTCATTCTTAATTATTAATTATTAATTATTAAAATCATGAGCAACAGAATATTATTAGTAGAAGATGATCAGAGTTTCGGGGCTGTGCTGAAGGATTATTTAACGATCAACAATTTTGAGGTAACCCTTGCTACAGATGGAGAACAAGGTTTGAAAGAATTTACAGAAAATGAGTTTGATATCTGTATTTTCGATGTAATGATGCCTAAAAAAGACGGGTTTTCATTAGCTGAAGACGTAAAAAAAATTGATAAAAATACCCCTATCATATTCCTTACCGCAAGAAATATGAGAGAAGATATCCTTAAAGGCTATCAGCTGGGAGCAGACGACTATATTACAAAACCGTTTGATACGGAACTTCTTTTATACAAGATTAAAGCAATCCTGCAGAGAAGTTCTACGCTGGAAAATGAAGAACAGGAACAGTTTAAAATCAGCAATATTTTCTTCGATTCTATGCTGAGACAGCTGAAAGTAGGTGATAAGGAATACAAACTTTCTCCGAAGGAAAATGAACTGTTAAAGCTTCTTTGCATTCACAGAAACGATTTTATGCCGAGAGATCTTGCTTTGAGAAAAATCTGGAAAAAAGAAAATTATTTTACAGCAAGAAGTATGGACGTATATATTGCCAAGCTTCGTAAGCTGTTAAAAGATGACGAAGGATTGGAAATTATCAACGTTCACGGAGAAGGATTCAGACTTTTAGTTAAAAATTAGGCTTAAAAACCTGTTATAAATATAAAATTAGCAAAACAATTAAAAATGTTTTGCTAATTTTGTTTCATACCGATTGGATATGAAAAATACATTCTTAGGCCTTATTGCCATCTCCTTAGCAGCTGTTTCATGCAGTAAAGATGAAAAACCTACTTATTTAAAAGAAGAAGCCGGTGTTCAGCAGCCCAATATAGCAGTTAATTCAACTTCTAAAACAGCCCTGATGGAACAGGCGGGTGTCCCATCCAATTCAAATCCAGCTCCTATTACTACAGTACCTGGGATAAAAAATCCTCCGCACGGACAGCCTGGCCACAGATGCGATATCCCTGTCGGGCAACCGCTTAACGTAAATCCTGCAACTACACAGACTGCTGCCGGTCAAAATCCTAATAACTCTATTAAAATAGACCCGAATTCAATGTCGCCGGGAAAAGTTGTAATTAACAATGACGGGAAGCAGGTAAAAACAGCTCCCGGAATGAATCCTCCACACGGACAGCCCGGTCACAGATGCGATATTCCTGTTGGACAGCCTTTAAACAGTAAACCTGCCCCTGCTCCAACGCCTCAGCCCGTTCAAAGCGCAGCACAGAATGTTCCCGGACCTGTACCCGTTGCCGCCCCAACTGGTGAAAAACCGAAACTAAACCCTCCTCACGGAGAGCCGTGGCATAATTGCGCCTTAAAAGTTGGCGATCCTTTATCATAATTTTTGTATTTTTGCAGGAATGAAGCTGTTTCACATTCTTACAGTTATTTTATGTTTAGGAATTTTTTTAGTTCCTAAAGACAGCTTCTATTCCCAATCTATGCAGGAAACATGCTGCAAAGCCAAGTCTGAAAAAAACGATTGCTGTAAAAATCATACTTCAAAAAATCATACAGACGGCAAAACAAAGTCTTCATGTAATGATGATTGCTGCTCAACATGTGTTGCGTGCTACACCTATATAGAAACACCTTTTTCGAGAAACTTACACTTTGAACTGTCTTATTACAAAGCGAATAAGAATTTCCAGTTCCAATATTCACCACCTCATTTATCAGACCGTTTAAAAGAAATCTGGCAGCCGCCTAAAATAGGTTAATTATTACACAGTAGTCCGTTAAATGCTTTAATGGACCATTTTTAATTAATCAAAACTTTTAAGCAAAATGAAATTATATATTTCCAGGTTTATTCTTGGACTAATGATCTTGTCTGTACACTTTATATCAGCTCAAAACCTTTCAAAAAACCAGTTTAAAGTCAAGGGAAACTGCGACATGTGCAAATCCAGAATTGAAGCTACAGCCAAAAAGGCAGGTGCTAAAACAGCTGTTTATTCTATTGATCTTCAGACTTTAACCCTGGAAACAGACAATAAAGTTTCTACAGATGAAATTTTAAAGAAAGTTGCCGGTGCAGGCCACGATAATGAGAAATTCAAATCCAGTGACGAAATCTATAAAGGTCTTCCGGGATGCTGTCATTATGAAAGAGACCCTGCTCCCTCTCCTGTAGAAGCTCATCAGCATCATGCTAAAAAAGATAATGAGTTTTATGTAAAAGGGAATTGCGGCTCATGTAAGGCAAGAATTGAAAAAGCCGCAAAAACAGCCGGAGCAGATTCAGCCGAATGGAGTGCAGAAAAACAAACGGTAACGCTAAATTTTGATCCGTCAAAGACCTCATCAGATAAAATTCTAAAAGCTATTGCTGATGTGGGACATGATAATGAAAAATATAAAACCTCTGACGCTGTCTATAAAAATCTTCCGGGATGTTGTTTGTACGACAGGGATATTCCTTTTGGAGAGGTTAATCCAAAAGTTCATTCCGAAGAAGGAACAAAGCATGAAGACCACAAAGAACATGAATCGGAAACTACTGATGATCACCATGAACAGCATGGAAAAACAATTGAAGGCGTAACGGTTACAGGTTCAAAAGCTGCAACTGCATTAAGCAAAAGGGAAGCAGGCCTTGTTTTTAATATCGATAAAAAGGAACTGTTAAAAGCAGCTTGCTGTAACCTCTCGGAAAGCTTTGAAACCAATGCAACCGTAGATGTTTCTTTCAGCAATGCCGTTACGGGAACAAAACAGCTGAAAATGCTCGGTTTGGATCAAAAGTACACTAGCTTAACCAAAGAACTTCTGCCAGAGATCAGAGGTCTTGCTTCGGCTTACGGACTGAATTTCATTCCCGGAAGATGGATTGAAAGCATTCAGCTCACCAAAGGCGGAAGTACGGTAACAAACGGCTACGAAAGTATTACAGGACAGATCAACACTGAACTTTTGAAAAATGCCAAAGAACCTGAGACTTCGTTAAATATCTTCGCGGATTTCAACGGAAGAGCGGAAGCCAATATTACAAGTGTCTCCCCTATCAATGATAAATGGTCGCAGACCTTTTTACTGCATGGAAACGGAACTTTCGGGGATACGGATATGAATGATGACACTTTTCTCGACAGACCGAAAGGAACGCAGATCAACACTGCCTATCTTTTAAATTATAATGATCTGGAAAAATCAGGTTTGGGATCTCATTTCGGGATCAATTTTATCAGGGATGAGAGAACAGCCGGACAGATTGGTTTTGATAAAAATCTGGCTCAGGATAAACAAAATGTATACGGTGTAGGAATTGATATTTCCAGATTCCAGGTTTGGAATAAAACAGGGTACGTCTTCAAGGGAAAACCTTATCAGAGTTTAGGATGGATGAACCAGTATGTATATCATCAGCAGGACAGCTTCTTCGGACTGAGAAATTATTCCGGGAAACAGCATACCTATTATTCCAATCTGATTTTTGAAAGCATTATCGGTAATACCAACCACAAGTATAAAGCGGGAGCAAGCTTTTTATATGACGGCTATGAGGAAACGTATTTAACCGATGATATGAAGAGAAATGAAATGGTTCCGGGAATTTTTGCAGAATATACATTAACGGGATTAAAATATACTTTGGTAGCAGGAGCCAGAGCGGATTTTCATAATCTTGCGGGAACTCAGTTTACCCCAAGAGTTAATTTTAAATATGATTTCACGCCTCAGACGATCTTAAGGCTTTCTGCGGGCAGAGGGTTCAGGACGGCTAATGTTTTTGCGGAAAACCAGCAGTATCTAGCATCTCACAGAAGCATTCAGATTCTTCAGAATAATGGAAATATCTATGGTTTAAAACCAGAGATCGCATGGAATTACGGAGCCAGTTTACAGCAGGAATTCAAACTTTTTGGAAGAAAATCCTCAATTGTTGCTGATTTTTTCAGGACGGATTTTCAGGATCAGGTTCTTGTAGATCTGGACCGTTCTCCGCAACAGCTTACTTTTTATAACCTGGAAGGAAAATCTTTTGCCAACTCTTTCCAGACCCAATGGGATTTTACCCCTTTTAAAAATTTTGATGTAAGGCTGGCTTATAAATATTATGATGTCCAGGCAGATTATATGAACGGCAGAAGAGAGATTCCGTTTATGGCAAAACACAGAGGTTTCGTGAATCTTGCGTATGCAACCAATAAAAATGATAATGGAGGCTTCTGGAGTTTTGATACTACTCTGAATTGGGTAGGAAAGCAAAGACTTCCTGATACTTCCAGTAACCCGGCAGAATTCCAGCTTCCTGTATATTCCGATTCTTATGCAGTACTGAATGCGCAGATCTCAAGAAATTTCAATAAAAAGATCAGGGCCTATTTAGGTGGTGAAAACCTTACTTCATATTACCAGAAGAATGCAATTGTTGATTTTAAAAATCCTTTTGGAAATTACTTTGACGGTGGGATGGTGTATGCACCGATTATGAAAGCCAACTTTTATATGGGACTGGATGTGGCTTTTTAAATGGTAATTGATTTTATAAACTAAAATTCTTTGTAATTAAAATAGTACTCTCTCGCAGATTGAGCAAATCCAGCAGATGTTTGTATTTTATAATCTGCGAGAAAAAATAAAAGCCTATTTCATCTATACAAAAAACAGCATCAAATTGATGCTGTTTTTACTTTTTTTTATATAAGAGTAAATTATCTTCCGAAATCGTCCTGTACTCTCACAATATCATCTTCATCTGAAGGATTGGATGCATCTGTATGCTGCCAGATTTCAGCAACCACACCCCAGCCAGACAAACCGATAAGCCTGTGTCTCTCACCTTGCTGAAGCTTAATCTGATCTTTCGGGTGATATTCTTTCAGCTCCCCTTCTTCATCTGTATTACTGGTTTTGATTCCCACTACCCCTTCAACTACCTGCCAAATCTCTGCTCTTCTGTGATGATACTGCCAGCTTAAACGTGAATCAGGAGCAACAAGAAGGATTTTAGGGCTTAGTTTTCCGCCTATTTTTAAACTTTCTACATTAATTCCATCAAAATACTGATTGGCAAAATCCTGCGCCTGGTTTTCATCAATCACGAAAAAACCGCCCCAGGGTCTTGTGCTATCCTTTGCTGCAACGGTAAACCCCTGTGATTCCAGCATTTTTTCTACTTTATCGAATATTTCTGTTTTCTCTGTATCCATAATTTACCCTATTCTAAAATTATTTTCAAATTTAATGTTTGTTAATGACTATTCCTTCGACATTGAATAAGGAAAATCTTTTTCCTGTGAACCTCTTTCTTTATTCGGCTTATTATCCATCTGAAAATCCAAAATTGCCCCATTCATCAGTTCTTTATGGCTCAGCCAGTTTTTTGAGTAAAACCGAAGATTTACGTTTAAAGATTTCACATATAGATTTTCAGCACTGTTTTCCGGTGCTTTTATTTCAATTTTCTTCCCGTTTTCCAGATGAATTACTGCTTCTTTGAAAAGCGGTGCTCCCAGAACGTACTGATCTGTAGCAGGTGTTACCGGATAAAAACCTAAGGCAGAAAATACATACCAGGCAGAAGTCTGACCGTTATCTTCATCCCCGCAATATCCGTCAGGTGTAGCATAATAAAGTTTATCCATCACCTGTCTTGCCCAGTATTGAGTTTTATAAGGTGCTCCTGCATAATTGTACAGATAAATCATGTGCTGGATAGGCTGGTTTCCGTGGGCATACTGCCCCATATTCATAATCTGCATTTCACGGATCTCATGGATTACGCTTCCGTAATAACTATCATCAAATACCGGTGGAAGGGAGAAAACCTCATCCAGTTTAGCTTCGAAATTCTTTTGCCCGCCCATTAATTTAGCCAAACCGTCAATATCCTGGAAAACAGACCATGTGTAATGCCAGCTGTTTCCTTCTGTAAATGCATCACCCCATTTAAACGGATTGAATGGCGAATGGAATTTTCCGTTTTTGTTTTTTCCTCGCATCAAACCGGTTGACGGATCAAACATATTTTTATAGTTGTAAGCTCTTTTTTTGTAAATATCAATTTCAGAAGCAGGTTTACCTAACGCTTTCCCTAATTGATAGATGGCAAAATCATCATAGGCATATTCTAGCGTTCTGGCTGCATTTTCATTGATCTTTACATCGTAAGGAACATAACCTAAAGTATTGTAATATTCAACTCCCCTGCGCCCTACGGCATCTATCGGGCCTTCATTATTGGCACCATGCTTTACAGCTTGCCAAAGGGTTTCCACATCGTAACCGCGAAGTCCTTTTATATAAGCATCTGCAACTACTGAGGCTGAATTGTTTCCTATCATGATATCGGAATATCCCGGACTGCTCCATTCCGGTAAAAACCCTCCTTCTTTGAAAGTATTGGCCAAACCTTCCTGCATTTCAACGTTCATACTTGGATATACGAGGTTAAGGAAAGGATAAAGAGCACGGAAGGTATCCCAAAAGCCGGTTCCTGCAAACATTTTCCCGTCTAAAATCTTTCCGTTGTAAGGGCTCCAGTGTTTTACTTTATTCTGAGCATCGATCTCATATAATTTCTGAGGAAAGAACAGGGTTCTGTACAGCGAAGAGTAAAATGTACGTATCTGCTGATCTGTTCCGCCTTTCACTTCAATTTTTCCTAATGTTTTATTCCAGATATTTTTTGCCTCTGTTTTTACCTGTTCAAAGTTCTTTCCTCCTATTTCTCTTTTCAGGTTCAGTTCTGCCTGTTCGAAACTGATGAACGAAGAAGCTGTTCTTGCATAAACACTTTCTTTATTTTTCAGTTTAAATCCAACAATTGCTCCTGCATGATCGCTTGTGATTTCCAACTGATTTTTAACAAAAACGCTGTCTTTCCAGGTGGTTGTTAAATCAAAATCTTTATCAAACTGGATGACAAAGTAGTTTTTGAAATTATCATATTTCCCTCTGGAATATTTGGTTGTATAACCAAGGATTTTTCTTTCTTTGGGAAGGATCTTAATGTATGACCCTTTATTCAGGGCATCAATAACGATATATGCGCTGTCTGTTTTAGGAAAATCAAATTTGAAGAAAGCTGCTCTTTCTGTGGGAGTAAGCTCTGTAGTTACATTGATATCCGCCAGATAAACGCTGTAGCTGTAAGGCTTTGCAATTTCTGCTTTATGGCTGAACCAGCTGGCACGTTCTTCTTCCTTAAATTTTAGTTTACCCACTCCGGGCATGATCGCGAAGGCTCCGTAATCATTCATCCAGGGAGATGGCTGGTGGGTTTGTTTAAATCCTTTTATTTTGTCTGCATCGTAGGTATAAGCCCATCCGTCACCCATTTTTCCTGTTTGCGGTGTCCATAGGTTCATTCCCCAAGGAAGCCCAATGGCGGGATAAGTGTTTCCATTGGATAAGGACGGTTTGGACTGGGTTCCCATTAAGGGATTCACATAATCAGCAAGAGAAATCTTCTGGCCAAACGTGAAGATATTGAGTAAAATTAAAAGACCTGAGAATAAAAACTTCATGATATCATTTTGTTAAATTGATCCTGGCTTTCTTCAAAGCGTAACCTGCAGCACCAAGAATAGCTGCATCTTCAAAAATAGCGGAAATTTTAATAGGAAGACTGATTTTATGATCTTCCAGATGTTGATTTAACCTCTTTTTAAAGCAGGGATATACTTTTGCAATATTTCCGCCTATGACCAGAACTTCCGGGTTATAGCCCCTGACATATTTCACAATAAATTCGGCAAAGGAATCTGCATAATCATCGAATATTTGAGACTGTATATCTTCCGGCTGATCCAGCAGATCTTTGGTTCCTGATATTTTCCCACCAGTCAAAGCTGCATAATGATTTACAAACCAGCGTGTCGCAAGATAATCTTCACAAATAGAATTTCTGAAAGGTGAATCCCAAAGATCTTCATCTGAAGCTGTTTCCCCATCATAAAAAGCAGTTCCCAATCCTGTTCCCAAAGTAACCCCGAAAACCCTTTTGTAATCCTGCACACAGCCTCCAAAAACTTCTCCTTCAAGAAAAGCCCCGGCATCATTTACGAAATGAATCTGAGCAGTTGATATGGATAGCCTTTTAGCAAGTTCTTCTTTAATATTGATCTGGTAAATGTCGATGAATTTCCCCTGCTGCATCAATGATATTCCGTTTTCGTAATCAAAAGGTCCCGGCATTGCTATACCGAGCAGAAGGTCTTTTTTAACGAGATCTTCAGTTACTTTTTCTATGGCCGAGATCCAGGCGGAAAAAATGCTTTCCCTGTCCCCGAAAGAATCTACATGTTCCCTTACGTATGTAGAAGCAATAATTTCACGTTTCTCCGGGTCTACCTGGGCCATGGTAATATGCGAACCGCCAATGTCTATTCCTACTATATTCTGCATTATACTTTTTTATTTTTCCTGAAACCATTCTTTGATTTTAAAACAGACAGACAAAAAGCCACTGACTTCCGTCTGCCTGTAATAAAATCTCCTAATTTATTTTACTTTTATTTTTGGTTAAGCTTTATTCTACCACCATTTTTCCGGAAGATTTTACAGTATTCTCTTTTGAATTTATTTTATAAACATAAGTTCCGACAGATAAATTCTGAGTACTGATGGCTATATCGTTTTTATCAATTTTCTGGCTGATTATTAACTTACCTGTCATATCGTATAACAATATTTCACCGGCAGAACTGTCATTGATCCTGAAATGAATATTATTTCCTTTTTTAACAGGATTTGGATATGCCTGATTGATATTTTCTTTTGCCGAAGCTATATCCTGTGCAGATAATGTAGTACAGGCTACGTCTGTTTTCCAGTTAGTTGCCGTCATATTGGTCAGGGTTGCAAAATGGGTATTTGTTGTGGCATCTAAAGCTCCATTTCCGCTTCCTTCATTCATTCTCCAGTTGGCTTCAAGACCTGTTGAACTGCCTGCCACATTACAGTTATTGGCAAGAATTTCTGCAGGTGTCAATGCTCTTTTCCATACCCTGAATTCATCTAAAAATCCGTTCAGTGTTCTGGAATTATCATAATTTCTGGCCAGATAAAGAATACCGTTGGCAGTAAAATTTCCTGTTGCAGCGGCACTTGCATCAAGATTACCGTTGATGTAAATTTTCATAGCTGCTCCGTCATAAGTGGCTGCAATATGGTACCATGTGTTTGTATTGAGCCCGGTATTACTGTTAAGCTTTACCTGCGCTGATCCGAAGCTTAGGATGAACTGTAATTTATTATTGGCAAGATTTCCGTCACCGAATCGTAAAATCGCAGAATTGCTGTCACCAACCTCAATACCCATTACTGATGAAATATAGGGAAAGGCTGTTTTAAATGCATTTACTTTTACCCACCCTTCAAACGACACAGCGTTTCCACTTAGATTAAACTGTCCTGCATTAAGATATTGTGTACTTCCATTGAATGAAAGGGATCTTGGTCCGGGACTCTGAACAGGGGCAAATCCACTGTTGAAAGATGCATCTGCGGTATATGAGCTGGTATTTGTTCCATTACATACGGCCTGTACTTTCCATACATAATTTGTGTTTTCAGTTAAACCAGGAAGTGTGTAAGAAGTTGAAGAAATATTCTGAACATCAATCCAGCTAGTTGCTGCAGCTGTTTTGTATTGTAAATTATATGATAATGCACCTGGTACCAAGTCCCATGAAACTTTGGTGGTAGTTCCCAGAAAGCTTTCAGCTTTTAAACCGGATGGTGTTGTGCATCCGTTTCCCGAATTGAACCTTGGCGCAAACAGATAGGTACTTTTTATTGTTGCTGAACAATTAGACTGTATTCTCCAGTCATAGTCCGTATTTAAAGTAAGGTTACTAACTGTAATATTGTTTCCTGTGTAGCTGCTTGCAATATTGGTCCATGTTGTTGAACCAGCCGGCTTATAATCAACATTATACGTTTGGGAACCAATGGGAGTCCAGTTTAATTTGGCCGAAGTTCCTGTAATATTTGTGGCTTCAAGTCCCAAAGGAGGGTTGCATGTATCTCCCTGTGACCATGAATAAAGCGGACCTGAGAGCAGTGTATTTTCATTGTAAAGGATATTTGATCCTGTACTCAGATAGCTGGCATTATCAACCCCGTTAAGGTCATACCACATAAACACGCCATACCCGTCATTTTTGGTATTGGTTGCAAGAGTGGAAAGTGTAGCAGCTGAAGTGGACTGCGGATTCGAGTTACGAATCCATGTAGCGGCGGCAGAAAGCTTGGCATTGGTAAGCGGCGGCACAGAAGGCGCACTGTAGGTTCCATAATACGGATTCCAGCTGTAATTGATATAGTTTCCAGCCACATCACCGTTGTAGGTTTGTCTTGATATAGCCGGGCCTATATAATAAAACGTAATCAGTTTGTCGGGCATCGCAGCTTTAAGTTCCTGTAAAAGCATTACGAAAGAGCTGCTGTTGGGCTGGCCTGTTCCGTTATTTCCATAGTCTGAATATTCATCATCCAGATCAACACCATCCAGACCGTAAGTATAAACGGTATGTGCGAGTTGTAGTGCAAAATCCTTTGCAGCTTCCCTGTTCGGGAAGTTTGAAATTCCGGATCCCTGGTGATTCCCTAAAATATCCAGCAATACTTTAATTCCTTTTTGCTGTAAAGGTCTTACATAAGTATTTACATCGTTCAGGACTTTGGTAACGTTGTTATTGTTGGAAATATAAGCCCTGTTTTTAGAAACATCATAATTAATGTTGGCAGCAAAGATAATGGCAACATCAAAAAGCTGTCTGTTCGTATTCTGCAGGGTATAGGATCCCGCATTCAGCATGTTATTGTTGTTCACTTCCACATAACATATCCCCACAGGATTGAGCTGCTGGGCTTTAAGTAAAGATGCCCCATGAATGACCAGTAAGATCAGGGCGGTAAGAATAGATTTTTTTTTCATAGTATTAATTTAGTTTTGGTAAAATCACCGGGCCGGAGCCCGATGATGATGATTTTTTTTATTTTATAATTAATTTTTCAGTCTGCTTCAGGCTTCCGTTCTGAGATTCAAACTGAATGATATAATTGCCTTCTTTAAATCTTGAAATATCATACTGCTGATCTCCAGCATTTATTGTTTTAGATTCCAGCGGATTACCGGTAAGGCTATATACTGTCAGTTTTCCTTTATTATATTCTTCCGGCACTGAAACTGTAAACGGTGAGGATTTGCTTACAGGGTTTGGGTATAATTTCACCTGCTTTTTTGCTGAAATTTCTTCAGAACCTGTATTTTGACTTCTCGCTGCTGAAACTTTCTGAGAACCTGCAGGACAAGGTATATCTGTTCCCCAGTTGGAAGCATCAACACCTGTTAATGTTAATGTAACTCCGTTTCCCGAACTGTCCTGAACTGAAGAGCCGCTTCCTTCATTAAATTTCCAATAAGCTGTAAGGGAAGTTGCCGGAAGTGTCACATTGCACATATTCTGGCTGATTTCTGTCTGGCTTAATGCTCTTTTCCAAACCCTTACTTCATCCACTTTACCATTGAAATTCCTTGATGTATTGTATAAATATCCTACATTGAATGCTCCGTTGGAATTAACGCTTCCCGTCTGGGATTTGCTTGCATCAAGAACGCCGTTGATGTAAATTTTCATGGATGAGCCATCATAAGTTGCCGCAATATGATACCATGAATTGGCATTTAAAGCTGTGGCAGCTGTCAGTTTTTGCTGTACATTATTGATACTTACCACGAACTGCAGCTTGTTATTGGCAATGTTGGCATCGCCCAGTCTTAAAAATGCTGAATTGCTGTCGCTTACTTCTGTACCCAAAAGAGATGAAATATAAGGCGATGCTGATTTGAAGGATGATGGCTTTATCCAGCCTTCCAGTGATAAAGCTGAACCGCTTAGATTAATGTTTCCCGCTGCTCCGGATTCAGTACTTCCGTCCAGGGAAATAGAAGTAGACCCTGAAGGAGCCGTTCCTATTCCGCTGTTAAATCTCGGGGCAAACATATAGGTGCTTTTTACGCTGCAGTTTGTCCTGATTCTCCAGTCGTATTCCGTATTGGCTGTTAATCCTGATATGGTTACTGAAGTAGCATTGGTAGCTGTTGCAGCAGTTGTCCACGTAGCAGAAGAAGCCAGTTTATAATCTACGTCATAGGTGTTGGTCCCTACTGCAGACCAGTTCAGTTTTACGCTTGTTCCGGTAAGATTGCTGGTAAATAATCCGATAGGTGCATCACAATTGGTTCCCTGTGTCCATGACTGTAAAGGCGAGCTTAAAACGGTCTGTTCTCCGTATAATGTCTGTGTTCCTGCCGAAAGCTGTGTTGTTTCATTGGTTCCGTGAAGATCATACCACATAAAAACTCCGTAACCGCCATTCTTCGTCTGGGTAGCCAGGCTGGTTGTAGTAGAGTTGGAAGTATTTCCCATCCATACAGCTGCCGGGGAGATCTGTGCATTGGTAAGAGGTGGAACATTAGGCGCTGAAAAAGTTCCGTACATGGCATTCCAGCTGTAGTTTACATAATCTCCTACTCTAAGGCCGTTCCATGAAAGCCTTGAAGCTGCCGGACCGTAATAATAAAATGTGATCTGTTTAGTAGGCAGTAAAGCTTTTAGCTCCTGAACAAGCATTACGAAAGAACTGGCATTCGGCTGTCCGGTACCGTTTTGGCCATAATCCGAGTATTCATCATCAAAATCGATTCCGTCAAGCCCATAAGTATTTACCGTGTGGGCAAGCTGTTGAGCAAAATCCCTTGCTGCTTCACGGGTAGGAAAATTACAGAGACCTGCTCCCTGGTGATTCCCCAAAATCGTTAATACCACCTTCATTCCTTTTGCCTGAAGCGGTTTTATGTAGGTATCTGCGTTGGTCAGAACTTTTGTAACGTTGTTATTACAGTACAGATAAGGCCTGCCTCTGCCTGTATCATAATTGATATTGGCGGCAAAAATATTGACGACATTAAACAAGTATTTACCTGATGTCTGCAGCTTGTACGAACCTGCATTCAACAGATTATTGTTGTTTACTTCCACATAGCATATTCCTGTAGGATTAAGCTGCTGCGCATTAAGCACAGGAATGGCATGAATGATCATTACAATCAACATAGTAATGGCTTTTTTCATAATGTTTTTTTTAAGTTAATTTGATGTATTTATATCTATTCATCTTCTCCGGAAAGGAAGAACATGATCAGCTGCTGACCGAAAAATTTCATATAAGTTCTCCTTCAATGAAATTTTTGTAAAACACTGAAACTAAAAAAACGGGAATAAAGGGCGCGCTGCCACCTGCTGCAAATATCGAATCTAAGTCAGTAAATCCTGATTCTCGTTAAAGGTTTTCCATAACAATTCTCCAAACAATGTATTGGCCCAGGCAAACCATTCCCTGGTAAATTTCTTATCGTTGTCTTTGTGGAAGGATTCATGCATAAATCCGGTTCCGCCGTGGGTTTTCTGTAGGGTTTCTATGCACCATTTTATCTCCTTCTTATCGTTGGAGGTAAGCGCTTTCATGATGATACTCATCGGCCAGATCATATCAAGTCCGATGTGCGGTCCGCCGATTCCTTCTGCCAGTTTTCCTTTGAAAAAGAACGGGTTGTCTTTCGACCAGACATATTTTCTGGTATTCACGTAAACGGGATCATCTGCTTTTACTGCATCCAGATACGGTAAACCTAACAAGCTCGGGCAGTTGGCATCATCCATCAGGTTATAGCTTCCGAATCCGTTGGTTTCAAAAGCGTATATTTTTCCGTATTCAGGGTGATTGTAGATTCCGTATTTTTTGATGGCAGCATCTACCTCATCGGCAAGGCTGTTTAACTGTTGAGCAAGTTTTTGTTCATTTTTTATCTTTGAAACCATTTCTGCAGCCTGGCGTAAGCTCACTACAGCAAACAGATTGGATGGAATCAGAAAGGCGTAAATCGTAGCATCATCACTCGGACGGAACATGGAATTGATAAGACCAACAGGATTCGTAGGATAACCGTATCCGCCCATTGGAATTCCGTCTGTAGCCCAGGCTGTGGTACGTTCAAATTTATATGGTCCCAAGTCTGTCTTTCTCTGCTGCTCTTTGAACGTCTGTAGAGTAAGCTTGATTCCCTGTAGCCAGTTGCTGTCAAACGGTTTTGTATCACCTGTTGTTTTCCAGAAATGATAAGCGAGACGTATCGGATAGCAAAGCGAATCTATTTCCCATTTTCTTTCGTGGATGCCAGGCTTCATATCTGTATGATCGTATTCTTTCCACTTGCTTATTTTGTTTTCATCGTTATAAAAAGCGTTGGCATATGGATCTTTCAGGATGAATTCTGTCTGTTTATGGATAACTCCTGAGATAAGTTTATGTAATTTTTCGTCTTTCTTTGAGAACTGCAGATAAGGGAAAACCTGTGCAGAGCTGTCACGAAGCCACATGGCATCAATATCTCCTGTAATAACATAGGTATCCGGAATTCCGTTTGTTTCTTTGTAAAAAACAGTAGTATCTAATGTATTGGGAAAGCAGTTTTCAAATAACCAGACAAGTTCTTTATTTTTTACTTTCTTTTTAAAAGCTTCAATTGCACTTTCTACCGCTTCACTGGTAAAATGTCTTTTATCTTTGGGAACACGGACAACAGGGAAATCTTCCGTACCCAGCGTTTTTGCAAAAACATTCTGAGTAAAGAGTAACCCCGCTCCTGCCAGCACACTTGTCTTTATAAAATTTCTCCTTTCCATTATACTTTTTATTTCTTTAATTTTTATTTGATTTATTTTACGGGCTTGCTTCCCATTACGAATTTCAGCTCACCACCATTCATAATATCGCTGTGATTGATTTCCCAGCTTTTGAATTCTTTACCATTCAAAAACATTTTCTGAACGTAGATGTTTTTATCGGAAATTTTATCTGCAATTACAGTGAATGTTTTCCCGTTTTCCAGCTTTAAAGATGCTTTCGGAAACTGCGGTGCCCCAATTGCATATACCGGTTTTCCGGGAGTTACAGGGTAAAATCCTAATGAAGAGAAAATGTACCATGCCGACATCTGGCCGCAGTCTTCGTTGTTGACAATTCCGTCCGGTTTTGCTGCGTACATATTGTCCCGGATGAATTTTACCATTTTCTGTGTTTTGTAAGGACTTCCTGCATAATTATACAGGTAAGGAACATGATGTCCCGGCTCATCACCAAATCCTAAAGAGCCTATGAATCCTGAAATATCCACGTGTTGCTCACCAATCATTTTAAGTTCTTCCGTAAAGGTTTTATCCAGTTTTTCTTCAAATCCCTTCTTTCCTCCATAAAGACTAATCATTTCATCAATCTGGTGGGGAACAAAGAAATCATAGGCCCAGATATTCCCGGAAACCCAATGTGGTTGTAGTTTTTTCCAGTCGTTTAATGTAAAATCTGCAAGGAATTCACCGTTTTTTTGTCTTGGCCAGAAATGGTTATTTTCTTTGTTAAATGTATTCAGGAAATTCATGGAACGTTTTTTATAAACTTCTGCTTCTTCTTTTTTACCCAATTTCTCAGCGAGCTGCTGGATGCACCAATCATCGTATGCATATTCCAGGGTTGCAGAAACTGAAGCTCCGTTTTCGGATGGGGTGTAGCCTAATTTGATGTAATCATTCAGACCTCCACCTCCATCGCTGCTGCTCATTTTATCGGTTAAAGACGCATCTTTCATCGCGGCAAATGCTTTTTCCTGGTCAATTCCCGGCACGCCTTTGGAAATGGCATCCCAAATCACTGAAACGCTGTGATATCCGAGCATACAGAAATTATCATATCCGCACAGTTCCCAGATCGGCATGTGATCTTTACGGTCTGTATACCTGCTGATCAGGGAATTGGCAAACTCTTTCGTATGTTTCTGGTCCATAATGGTAAGCAAAGGGTGTGTTGCCCTGAAGCCGTCCCAATAGGAATAGGTGCTGTAGTTGGTAAACCATTTGGTATTCATGTTTTCCTGTGCGGCAACATAATCTCCGTTGGTATCCATATACAGGTTAGGAGCAATGAAGGAGTGATACACTCCTGTATAGAAAATTTTCCTCTGATCATCCGTACCTCCTGTTATCTGGAATCTGCTGATGAGATCTCTCCATGTATTCTGAGCGGTTTCTTTAGCTTTTGCAAAATCTACGTTTTTTGCTTCGGCATCAAAGTTTTGCTGTGCTCCTTCTGTACTTACCGGAGATAAGGACACTTTAACTTCTATGCTTTCATTTTCCTGAGTAGAAAATCTTACGAAGGCTTTAGCATCTTTAGCAAGAGCTATTTTTTCATTCTCTTTTATTTTTCCTTCCGAATAGGTTCCGTAAGATTTGAAAGGTTTTGAAAATTCCATCACAAAATAGGCGAATCTTTTTCCTCCCCAGCCATTGCTGTAGCAGTAGCCTTTGATCTTGTTATTTCCTTCGATGCTTACCAGCGTATGATAAATATTTCCGAAAATTTTATTGGTAGGATCTATGATGACATTTGATTCTTCACTCTTTGGGAAGGTATATTTGTGAAATCCTACTCTTGGGGAAGCTGTCAGTTCTGCTTTAATTCCGTAGCTGTCCAGCATTACTGAATAATATCCCGGTGAAGCAGTTTCTTTATCATGACTGAATGTTGAACGGTAACCGCTTTCGGGTTTGTCTTCTGTGCCCGGAAGCATTTTTATTTGCCCTACGGTTGGCATTACCAAGATATCTCCAAGATCTGCCCATCCTGTTCCGCTGAGATGATTATGACTGAATCCCATGATGGTTTTACTGCTGTAATGATATCCTGAACACCAGTCCCAGTCGCCGCTTTTGGTATTCTGGTCCGGACTGAGCTGGATCATTCCGAAAGGTGTGGTTGCCCCGGGAAATGTATGACCGTGTCCTCCGGTTCCTATAAAGGGATCTACCCATGAAAGAACATCATCTTTCCGTTGCTGGGCATTTCCGGTATGGGAAATAAGAGTAATTAATAAAAATATAAGCAGTTCTTTTTTCATAATCATAATACGAAAATCTTAAAAAATCTTCAAGATAGGAGTTTATTTAACAATATAAAAACCTCAACAATGATTTCAACAAGCAGGAAAATAAAGTTAACCGGCATATTTCACAGGTTTTTAATCCATTCAGAGCGAATTTTTCTTCATAAAATCAATGATTTCTGAAATATATCCAAACGCAATAGCCACAACGGTATCCGCCGCGCCATAATATACCGTTACCTTATCTCCTTCTGAAAGTGCCGCACACGGAAACACCACATTCGGAATATCTCCTGTAAGTTCATACAGTTCAGCCGGAGCCAGTAAGTAAGGTTTTGTTCTGTACAATACTTTTGACGGGTCTTCAAGATCCAGCAGCGATGCTCCCATAGAATAGCGGAACCCTCTGCAGGTATTGATTACACCATGATAGAAAAGCAGCCATCCTTCTTCTGTTTTGATGGGAACCGGCCCTGCTCCGATTTTTGTACACTGCCATGCACTGTCTTCAAACGGAGCCACTTTCATCACGCATCTGTGCTCGCCCCAGTATTTCATATCCGGGCTGTAACTGATGTAAATATCTCCAAAAGGGGTATGACCGTTATCGCTAGGTCTGCTCAACATTGCATATTTGCCGTTTATCTTTTCAGGAAAAAGAACCCCGTTTCTGTTAAAGGGCAAAAATGCATTTTCACACTGAAAGAATTCTTTAAAATCAAAAGTATAGGCAATCCCGATTGTTGGTCCGTTATATCCGTTGCACCAGGTGATCCAGTAACGGTCTTCTATAAATGCAACACGCGGATCGTATTTATAATCCGATTCTATCATTTCGGTATTTCCGGCTTTCATGTCAATAGGATCGTGATTGATCTCCCAATTGATCCCATCTTTGCTGAATCCTGCAAAAATATTCATCTGCACTGCTTTGTTATCGCAACGGAAAACTCCTGCGAATCCATCCTCAAAAGGAACCACTGCACTGTTGAAAATGCTGTTGGATGTAGGTATCGCATACCTGTTGATAATCGGATTTGCAGAGTAACGCCACATCATATCACGGCTGTCTTCCGGACGATCCTGCCAAGGGATCTTTGCTGGTTGAAATGTCATAAAGTATTTTTACTTTTTATTTAATGTATTTTGATAATGATTTAGTGTTCTTTTAGTTTTTCAGGATATGGGAATGGAACGAGCAATGTGACGATAAATGCCGGTATTGTGGCAATTAATACCCAGATAAAGAATATTTTGTATCCTACCCAGTCGCTGATCATTCCGCTGAACATTCCGGGAATCATTACTCCCAGATTCATAATGCCGGTTGCAAAAGCATAATGGGCGGTTTTGTGTTCACCGGGTGCAATTTGCTGCATGATATAGAGCATTAGACCTACAAACCCAAATCCGTAACCGAAATACTCCACAACAACTGCAATACCTACCGGAAGCAGCTCTGTCGGCTGAAAATAAGCGAGTAAAGCATACACCACAAATGGAATATTAAATGCCGAACACAGCCAGATCAGTGATTTTTTCAGTCCTCTGGCAGCAATGAAATAGCCCGCCAGTACAGATCCCAGAATAAACGCAGCTGAACCGTAAGTTCCGTAAATAAGCCCGATATCTGATGTGGATAATCCAAGTCCTCCTGAAGTTCTCGGTGCTTTGAAAAACAAGGGTGCAATTTTTATGGCAAATCCTTCTGCAAAACGGTAGAGAATAATAAACAGCACAGCCCACAGGATATTCTTTTTTCTGAAGAATGAAGTAATTACCTCCAGCAGTTCTTTACGGACATTTCTTGCTTTCCTTATTTCTTTTGGCTCTTCACTTTTATTTTCTTTTGGCAAAACAGCGTAATGATAAATGGCCAAAACAAAAAACAGAAGGCCATAAATTCCCATGATAATCATCCAGGCATTGGTTACTCCTTTTGTTTTTTCCAGAACTCCTGCAAAATAGACCAGAACACCACTGCTGATGATCTTTGCCAGATTGTAAAAAGCTCCCTGCCATCCGATATATTTCGCTTGCTCTTTGTTAGTCAGAAAATTAATATAGGTTCCATCTGCAGCAATATCATGAGTGGCACCACAAAATGCAACGACTGCAAAAAGGGCAATGCTGTATCTGAAAAAGTCCTGCATCGGTAAGCTTAAAGCAATTAGCGCGAACAGAATCCCTATGGCAAACTGGGTGGCTACAACAAAGAATTTTTTTGTTTTGTAGATTTCCAGAAACGGGCTCCAAAGAGGCTTTAATGTCCATGAAAACATAATAAGAGCGGTCCAGAATGTGATTTTAGCATCTGAAATCCCCATGTCTTTGTACATGATCCCGGAAACGGCATTAATGGTTACAAAGGGGATTCCCATTGCAAAATATAATGTTGATATCCAGAGGATTGGCTTTACCGAATGAGTTTCAGAGCTGTTGTTTCCCATATTCAAACTAAAATATTAAAGAAAAAGAGAGCCTCTCAAAAGCATCATTCCGAAATTGAAACGAAACTAAAATTGAGAATCTAAAAACAACCGTTTATCAGAATTTCTACTGCCGAAATGAAAAAACACAAATTAAATCTAACTTTTGAGACGGCCTCTTTATCTTTATAATTGATCTTCTTAAAATTATTATTTTTTATCCCACCAAAGCTTGGTTCCTCCTGTATCAGGACCACCAAGGTACTGCAGTGCCTGAGCATAGTTCAGGGTATTGTTTCTATACTTGGTCGGAATAGGAACTCTTCTGATCATTGCATCTGTGCTGATGGTTCCCTGGCTGTCATTAAGAACATTTTTGAAAATAACAGGATATCCGGTTCTTCTCTGTTCTGCCCACGCCTCGGAGCCGTCAGGATAAATAGCAATCCATTTCTGGGTCATAATTCTTTCCAGTTTTCTTTCAAAAGAGTCTCCTTCATTCCATTTGATGGTAATGGTGCTCAGCATCGGGCTTCCTGCCAGAATACTGTTTGAAGCATTTTTAGTATCAATATAAGGAGCTTCTTTAGAAACTGCATCTGCTATATAAGTTGCATAAGATGAGCTTTTCCCCCATTCTGCAAAGGACATTTCGATACCTTTGTTGTAATTTGTTCCTGCATCTCCTGCTCCGGCATAACCCCTGATGGCAGCTTCTGCTTTCAGGAACCAGATTTCTGCGGCAGTGAAGATTTTATTTTTGCCATTGCTGTTAGAGAAATAATCTCCATTGGCAGATGCTGCAATAGGTTGTGAGAAATCTCCGTAGCGGTCCTTGCTTCCTCCCATATCAACGCCTTGTCTTATCCCAATGTATTGTCCGGCAACAGAAGCGTCGGTAGCGGGTTTGGCATAGGCAGATCTTCTTGGATCATTAAACCCGTTCATATAAGCCATTAATGGTGCTCCAATTTTACAGTCTCCCCATGAATAAATGATATCGCTGAGAGGAGAAGCTCCTCCATAGTTAATTAAAGCATTGGCTGAATTATCATCGATAAACCCGACAGGAGACGTCAACGCCTGTTCTGCAAACAGTCTTGATTTGGCAGGATCGGCATAGCTGATTCTCATGGCAAATCTTAATTTCAGGGAGTTGGCAAGCTTTGCCCAATTAGCCAGATTACCGCTATACATAAGATCTGATTTATTTATAACTGCCTTATCTTCTACTCCCGGAGTTTGCTGCAGGTCTGAAATAGCTGAAGTAAGATCTGCAATGAAGTTATTATAAGCTTCCTGCTGTGAGTCAAAGTCAGTAATTCCTGTTGCTGGATCAGGTGTTTCAAACTTGCTGTAAATAATAGGTCCGTGTGCATCTGAAACTTTGCTGGCAGAAATTACTTTAAGAATTTTTGTAAGGGCAAGTGATGCTTTAAAGTTTATACCCGGATAGCTTTTCTGAATCACTGAATTAATGGTCTTTGATTTATCAAAAACATCTTCCAGCTGTGTCATCATAATTCTCTCGTTCCAGCCATCCATAATGAAGTAAGTAGTATTATTTCTCCCTCCGTTGTATGGTGTTGCCGTACTGAATAAGCCACTGTACATATCTGCGTTAAGATTGGTCTGCAGCTGATAGATCCAGTTGGTAGAGCTCTGCTGGTTTCTCTGCATTAATTTCAGCGGGTTTACAATCTGAACAAAATCGGCATTGAAGTTTTCAGGACCTCCGATATATTCCTGGTTATATTTATCAAATTCACTGGTGCAGCTTACAGCAGAAAGCAGCATGAAAGCACTGAGTGATACGGTTTTAACATATGATATTTTCATTGTTCTTAAAAATTAGAAGTTAGCTTTTAATGATAAACCGATAGATCTGGTAATCGGCATTCCGAACATATCAATTCCTACACCTCCGGGATTAACTCCGGATACCTGTTCCGGATCAAACGGAGCATCTTTGTACAGGAAAAACAGGTTGCTTCCGATCAAGCTTATTGTAGCGTTTTCCATATATTTTGAATGTGTATTAAATGTGTACGAAATTGAAGCCTGCCGTAAACGTATAGCCGTTGCTTTATACATATACGGTTCGTCAATAGATCCTGAAACTTTTGAATAATATTTTTCAGCATCGGTTACCCCTGTATATGGTGTCCCGTTTTCATATACTGCATTTGGAACGGATACTCCTCCATTATCACGGGCATCTGCAGTGGCCTTACTCACGCCGTACTGATCGTTCTTAGCCTGGGTATATCCCAATACTTTTCCTCCAAATTTTCCGTCAATAAGGAAACTGATCCCTAATTTACCGATATTGAACGAGTTATTGAACCCAAGTATAAATTTAGGGTTTGGATTGCCGAGATACTGTACCTGATTTTCGTCTCTTAACGGAACTCCGTCTGCATCCACAATAATTCTTCCCTGCCCATCTCTTTTAAAGACTGATCCGTAAATATCCCCGAAGGAGCCTCCTACTTTTAATCTGTTATACCCTCCACCTGTAAGTACAAATGTTTTATCATCCGACAGTTTTAAGCTGGAAGGGAATAGTTCTTTGATGACATTTTTATTTGCAGATGCATTTACTGTAGTTGTCCATCCGAATTTTTCACCTCCGAATACTTTATAAGACAAACTGGATTCAAAACCTCTGTTCTGAATTTTTCCGGCATTGATATCGAATCTTCCGGTTCCAAAGCCCAGATTAGAAGAGATTTCAATGGCTTGCAATAACTGGTTTGATACAATTGAGTTATAATAGGTAAAATCGAAGCTTAAACGGTTATCCAGAAGCCTTAACTCTGTTCCTGCCTCAAAAGTTTCATTAAGCTCAGGCTTAGGAAAAAGATCTGAAAAAGCCGGATTGGTAACAGGAGATGAAGCTGGGTTAATAACAGTACCTGCATTCACCTGGTATATCTGTGATCCTGTAAGAAAAGCAGGAGGCAAACCAAGACCTACTTTCGCATAGGAACCTCTTATTTTCCAGAAACTGATGGATTTTGGAAGATTAAAAATTTCTGACAGAATAGCATTGACACCAACAGATTCATAATCAAAGGATTTCTGAGTTGCATTTGATAAACTGGAATCCCAGTCATTTCTAAACGTTAAATCCAGATATAAAAATTTCTTATAACCGATATTCGCACTTGCAAAAACGGACTGAACCTGTTTTTTGGTACTGTATATCAGGTAACTTACTCCGTTTCCGTTCTGGCCAGGCCATTGCAGGTTATTCAGTTCAAAGAGATTAGCTGTTACCAAAAGATTATTTTCAATGCTGCTTGAGGTATACCTTTGTGTATTGATACTTCCTCCTACTGTAAAATCCAAAGAAACATCATCTGTAATTTTCGGACTTCCGATTAGTAATGCATCACCGTAAGTAGATGAACTTTCTATAACGTCTTTGTAAAGTTTTCCGTTATCATTTCCTCCCAATAAAACAGGTAAGGAGTAAACTGCAACATTACGCTGGCTGTCTGAAGTAGTATAACTGTAATTTCCTCTGAGTCTGGCAGATAACCACGGATTGATCTGGTAGCTCAATGTTGCGGCACTGTAAAGATTTTTATTTTTTGTGGTAACAGGGTTTTTATAAAGAATCCAGTAAGGGTTCTGAGATTCTACACTAAAGCTTCCGTCCGGCTTTATGGCCCACCAGTTCTGAGCAGGAAGCAATCTGTTGTTATTCTGATAGGCATAATTTGAACCACTGAACTGGTCAAAATCAATACCTCTAGGCAACCAGTACAGATTTACCAATGGTGAGTAGTAAGAACCCGGAGTCAGCCTGTTTTTGCTGTTCTGTAAAGATCCCATGAAGTTGGCATCGAGTGTCAGTTTATCATCCAGAAATTTACTTGAATTCCTGAAATTGATATTATACTGATCAAATACTGATGTTGGAATAATACCTTTATTGGTTGTATTTCCTAAAGAGAAAAAGTTATTGGATTTTTCATTTCCTGATTGGAATGAAATATTGTTAACCCATGTGGTTCCGGTCTGTAAAAAATCTTTAAGATAGTCTTTAGAAGCTCCTTTTACCCCCCAGCTCTGCTGGGAACCGGTCTGTCCTGAGGCATGGTCATAAGGAATGCTCTGCAAATAGCTGTATTGTAATTCAGGAAGGCTGTACGCTCTATCCAGAGTCAAACTTGTAGTATATGACAGTTTGCTTCTCCCTGCTTTTCCCTTCTTAGTAACAATTAAAACAGCACCATTACCTCCCGCAGAACCATATAAAGCTGCTGCTGAGGCTCCTTTCAGGAAGTTAATACTCTCGATATCCTCGGGATTGATTGTGCTCAATACATCTCCTGTATCCGGCATCGATGCATAAAAATCTACGTTAGGACCTTTTGTATTGTTGATGATAGGAATACCGTCTATCACATACAACGGCTGACTGTTTCTTGTAGATTTATCCCCTCTCATGACAACCCTTACGGATCCACCGACACCGCCATTTGTTTTATTAATCTGTACATTGGAAACTTTTCCGTTGATGGAGTTTAAAAGATTGGGAGTTTTTACTTCCGTAAGTTCATCTCCGCCGATTTGCTGGCTCGAAAACGTTAAAGATCTTGCCTGCCTTTTTATCCCCAAAGAAGTAACAACCACCTCTTCTATCTTGGTTGTTTTAGCCGTATCTGCCGGTTTGGTCTCCTGTGCATAGGCAGATAAAGAAATTGCTAATAAAACCGGTATAACAGTTTTTCTCATAAGGTTTAGTTTTATTAAGATTTATTTGAGAATCAATTACATCACCATAAGTATTGTTTACATCTAAAATGAGATTTATCTTCATTTTTCTGCAATATTACCTTGCATTTGCATCAAATAATTAAAGTTTTGTTAAGATTTAATTCACATTAACAAATCTAAATTTTGTTCCCAGCCGGATATAATGTTATTTTATCATAAAACGATATTATTTTTTCATATCATTGCATAAAAACGTGCTTATAATTTGATTTACAACAAATTAAACTAATCAACACTCATAATTTACCTGTAGGCACATGGTGCTTTTTCTACATTTTTTGATTAAAATACATCTGATATTCATCAAAAAAAGATCCGGATAGCTTTATCCGGACCTTATCATTATAAAATAAATTCACCTGATTTAAAGAATTACTCTATTTTTTTCACTCCTTTAAAAAGTTCCTTAAATTCAGTTGGCGTTGTTTTTTTAATGGATTTGAAAACTTTGTTGAAATTGGCTATATTATTAAAACCGGCTTCAAATGCAGTTTCAAAAACGGTGAGATTCTTCTCCATCAGCCATCTTGCAGCATAGCTTATGCGGATTTCATTCAGATAATTCACAAAAGTTTTACCTGTTCTTTTTTTAATGAACCTGTTGAAAGTTACACTGCTCATATTAATTAGTGAAGCGGCATCATGAAGCGTTATTTTACTTTCGAAATTCTGATGTACAAAATCATGAACAATCTTCATCTTATCATTATCTGCAAAAGTTTCAAGCTCTATACTGTAGGAGGACAAAAGTGTTTTGTCTTCGGCAGTAGCCAGCTCATTGAGAATTTTCATGATTTCTATAAAAGACTCAAAACTGTTCATTTTGGATAAATTGAGGAAAGAATCTTTAAGTTTTTCCGCCGTTTCCTGGGAAAAAAGAATTCCCCGGATTGAGTCCTTCATCAGGTTACTGATAGGCTTCAGAATATTTTTATTCATCATGGACTGATTAAAAAAATCCTGATTAAACTGAACGGTGATCTCATGGGTTTTCCTGTTTTTACACTTATGATTAGCCCAGCAGTGAGGGAGGTTGGGGCCAACCAAAACCAGTTCGATATCGCCAATTTCACCTGTATGGTCGCCAATCATCCGCCGGTATCCCCTTCCTTTACTGATAAAATTGATCTCAACTTCCGGATGATAATGATAAGGAAAGTCAAAAGAAGCTTTTATACGGTCAAATACAAGAAAGCTGTCCTCGGGAGATAATGGAGTTATTTCTCTCAAAATATTTTCTAGCTTGCTCATCTAATCTTTGAAGAAATTATAGTTATCATTCAATACAGTACTTTTTACAAAATTGATAAAAAACCAATCAACTAATATATAATTTTTATTTTTTTCTGTGTTTTTAATTAAAAAAAGTGAAATTAAAACTCAAAACAGCGCCTGTTATGGATAACAAGTAAGGTTTTTAAATAATGGATTGCATTCGCTAATAATGTATAAATCTTCTTTTTTGTATCTTTAAGCTAAAGTAATTGTATGCAGAAGCAGCTTATCTTTGAAGATCACTATAAAAAACTAGGGCTTGAAATTTTTTCCGAAGAAAATCCGGAGGCAGTTAACGGAAACAAATTCAGGTATGATATCAAAATCCTTTTCATTCCTGAAGGTTATGAACTCACGGTAGACTTTAATCATTATAAAGTTTCAAAACCTTCTTTATTTTTTCTTACCAGCCAGCACCTTAAGATTGAAAAAGGGAAAAAAGAGGGCATGCTTTTATATTATAACCGTGATTTCTACTGTATTCAGATTCATGATAAGGAAGTAGCCTGCGACGGACTTCTCTTCCACAATGTCTTTGAAATTCCCTTTATAGAGCTTAATGATAAGGAAATCCCCGATATTGAAAATTTATTCCACCATATAAAAGATGAGCTGGAATGGAAAGATTCTTCTGCTGAGGAAATGATCAGAACCTATGTAAAGCAAATCATCATCCGCGCCACCCGAAACTGGAAAAAGCAGCACCTTAACAATGATACAGTAAAAATTCCCGGCAACGAACTTGATATTTTCAGGGATTTCAGCAGGTACCTGGAAATTCATTTCAGGGAAAAACATAATGTTGCAGATTATGCAGAGCTTCTCCACATCGCTCCGAAAACATTAACCCATAAATTCAAGAGCCTGAATCTGGAGTCTCCCAACCAATTAATTATCAACAGAATTTTACTGGAAGCCAAAAGACTTCTTTTCTATACAGATAAGCCTGTTAAAGAGATTGCCTATGATCTTGGCTACGAGGATCCTGCTTATTTCAACCGGCTTTTCACCAATAAAACAGGAAGTACTCCGGCAAATTTTAAAAAAAATTACTCTTCGGGAAAAAAGTACAATATTTAAGTCTTTTTATCTATTGAATCCGGCTTACAACCTCCCTATCTTTGTATCATCAAAATTCAACATATTAAAAACAACAAAAAGCAAACATTATGAAACGTAACGCAACAGCCGTTTGGAACGGTAACATCAAAGAAGGTAAAGGACATTTAACAACGCAAAGCACTACTTTAAACGAAACTCAATATTCTTTCAACAGCCGTTTTGCAGACGGAGTGGGAACCAATCCTGAAGAATTACTCGCAGCAGCACACGCTGGATGTTTTACAATGAAATTAAGTGCAGAGCTTTCCCAGGCTGGTTTTACTCCGGAAGAACTAAAAACAACCTCTGTAGTCACCCTTGACCCAGGCATAGGAAAAATCACAAAATCTGAACTGACTCTTACGGCAAAAGTTCCGGGAATTTCAGAAGAAGAATTCCAGAAATATGCTAAAATTGCTGAAGAAGGCTGTCCGGTAAGCGCAGCTTTCAATTTTGAAATTACATTGAACGCCACTCTGGAGCAATAAAAATATTAATAGGAACGGGCTTTAGCCCGTTTTTATTTAAAACAACATATTGGCTTTAGCCAAAACTTAAAACCAAAACATTTACATCACTAATTTTTTAATAAAATATACCGATCGGTATATTTTTTGTATATTTGTATAGAAATTAAATATTTTAATGTCAAAAGCAGAAAAGACAAAACAATTCATCATTGAAAAAACAGCTTCTTTGTTTAACACCAAAGGCTATATAGCTACGTCTTTATCTGATATTACAGAAGCAACCGGCCTCACCAAAGGAAGCATCTACGGTAATTTTGAAAATAAAGATGAAGTAGCTCTTGAAGTTTATAAATACAACTCAGGTTTACTGGCTAAAATTATGGCCAGATCTTTAGGTGAAGAATTTCCGGGTACTGTTGATAAATTAAATGCCTTCGTCAATTTTTACCGCAAAAACTGGAAAACGGTCTTTGAAAGCGGAGGCTGCCCATTGATGAATGCAGCTACCGAAGCTGACGACAGTTTCCCCAATCTGAAAAAACAGGTTACCCAATCCTTTGAAGGCTGGATTAAAAAAATTGCAGATGTAATTTCAGACGGGCAGGAAAATGGAGAACTGCGTAGAGATATCAACGCCAATGAATATGGATCTCTCTTCATTATGCTTGTTGAAGGCGGTATACTCCTCGCCAAAACCACAGAAGATGAAAACTATTTACATTTGGCTCTGAACAGAATACTATTCATTATTGATAAAGAATTAAAAATACTTCCATCATAAAATTTTTCAATATGGAAACAAAAAAAGTGGCCATTGTAGGATACAGCAGGATTCCTTTTGCCAGAATCAATACCGCTTATGCAGAACTAGGCAATCAGGAACTTCTGGAAGCCGCTCTCAACGGGTTAATAAACAAATACCATTTGCAGGGAAAACTGCTGGGTGAAGTAGCCGGTGGGGCAGTCATCAAACATATTTCAGAAAGCAACCTCATCAGGGAATCTGTAATGAACACCGCGCTAGATCCTGCCACCCCTGCATGCGATCTTCAGCAGGCATGCGATACAGGAATTGAAGCCGCAGTTTATATTGGAAATAAAATTGCTTTAGGACAAATAGAAAGCGGAATCGCCTGTGGCGTTGAAGCAATGAGCAACATTCCGTTTGAATCTGCACCGGGATTGAGAAAAGCACTATTAAAAGCCAATAAAGAAAAATCAGTGTTTGGAAAACTGAAACAGCTCTTAAGTCCAAAACTGAAAGACTGGATGCCAATACCCTACAAAGGACAGGAGCCCAAAACAGGTCTGGTAATGGGCGGACATACGGAGATTACAGCTAAATATTACCGGATTTCCCGCGAAGAACAGGATGAATTAGCTTTTAAAAGCCACAAGAATATGGCTCAGGCCTATGATGAAGGATTTTTTGATGATATGATCACACCCGCTTTCGGATTAGATAAAGACAATAACCTCCGCAGGGATACCAGCCTTGAAAAGTTAGCCCAACTGAAACCAGCTTTTGACAAAGAGAATGGTACTTTAACTGCAGGAAATTCAACTCCTTTTACAGATGGTGCATCATCGGTTTTACTTGCCAGTGAAGAATGGGCCGCTGCCAACGGACTTCCCGTTTTGGCTTATATCACTTTTTCAGAAGTCGCAGGAATTGAATATATTGAAAATAAACAGAATTTACTTCTCGCTCCCGTTTTTGCCGCAGACAGAATGCTTAAAAAAGCAGGAATGAAACTGGAAGATTTTGATTATTATGAAATTCATGAAGCATTTGCCGCACAGATTCTTGCCACCATTAAAATCTGGGAAAACGATGATCTTGCCAAAAAGTTCGGGTTGGAGAAAGCATTGGGAAAAATCGACAGGAATAAGCTCAACGTAAAAGGCGGAAGTCTTGCCGCTGCCCATCCTTTTGCAGCAACAGGCGGAAGAATTATCGGGACTTTGGCAAAACTGCTTCATGAAAAAGGAAGCGGAAAAGGGTTCATTTCCATTTGTGCCGCACGCGGACAGGGTGTTACCATGATTTTAGAAAAATAAAACAAAATAAATATGGACAGATTAGCACAACTGCAGCAATTCATCGGGAAGGAATTTGACCAGTCACCGTCACCATTTATGAAATGGCTCAACCCCATTGTACTTTCTGCAGAAGAAGGACATCTTGAATTTAAATATACTGTGAGGCCGGAATGGCTTAACCCGGTTGGAAACCTTCATGGCGGAGTAACGGCAGCTATTATGGATGACATTATTGGAGCCACTATGTTCTCCCTGAATGAAAATTCTTTCATAACTACCATCAATAATGTGATCGATTATTTTTCAACTGCAAAAGAAAATGATAATATTGTAGCCGAAACAAAAATTATAAAAAGAGGCCGGAAGTTTGTGAATGCACAATGCGAAATCTGGAATGCAGACAAAACAAGACTGATTGCCAGAGGAACCTCTAACCTATTCAAAATTAATAACTAGATATGAAAAGAGTTGTTATTACAGGACTGGGCGCAGTGACGCCTTTGGGGAATAATGTCGAAGACTTTTGGCAAAACAGCATTAACGGGGTAAGCGGAGCAGATTTAATTACCCATTTTGATTCGGAAAAATTTAAAGTACATTTTGCCTGCGAGGTAAAAAATTTCGATCCGAAAGTTTATCTCACCCACAACGAAATAAAAAGAAGCGATTTATTTTCACAATATGCCATGTATGCTACTACTGAAGCTATCCAGGATTCGGGACTTGACTTTGAAAAAATGGACCCGTTTGATACCGGAGTAATCTGGGGAACCGGACAGGGCGGTATGGTAACATTCGAAGGTGAAGTGATGAATTTCGCAGCTGGAGACGGAACACCTAAGTTTAACCCTTTCTTTGTGCCTAAATTCATTGCGAATATGGCTTCAGGAATGATCTCCATGAAATTTGGATTACAGGGCATCAATTACACTACTATTTCAGCATGTGCTACGGGAAATACTGCATTGATGGATGCCTTCAATTATATCCGTCTCGGAAAAGCGAAAGTAATCATCAGCGGAGGTTCCGAAGCTGCCATTACACCGGCTTCTATAGGCGGTTTCTCAGTTATGAAAGCTATGTCTACCAGAAATGATGATTTTTCAACAGCAAGCCGCCCTTACGACGCGGAAAGAGACGGTTTTGTTATGGGTGAAGGGGCCGGAGCCCTGATTCTTGAAGAGTACGAGCATGCAAAAGCCAGAGGCGCCAAAATTTATGCTGAACTTGCGGGAGCGGCTATGACAGCCGATGCTTATCACATGACTGCACCTCATCCGGACGGAATAAGCGCGATTAAAGCAATGCAGCTTGCCATGAAAGAAGCGGGTGCCAATGTAGAAGATATTGATTACTTAAATCCTCATGCCACTTCTACCCCGCTGGGAGACCTGATCGAATTGAATGCGATCAGTAAATTATTCGGAGGAAGCAAAAATCTTGATATCAGCGCAACGAAATCTATGACCGGGCATTTATTGGGGGCTGCCGGGGCTGCTGAAGCCATTCTTTCCATCAAAGCTGTGGAAAAAGGAATTATTCCTCCTACAATCAATCTTCATAGGATAGATGAAAATATTCCGAAGGATGTGAATATTGTTTTTGGAGAAGCGAAAGAGAAGAACATCAACTTTGCACTAAGCAATGCCTTTGGATTCGGAGGGCATAATGCAACTTTGGTTTTCAAGAAATTCAGATAGTATTTAAATGATATAATTCTAAATCCCTGTACCAAATAGCACAGGGATTTTTTTATTTTATTTTCTCCCACAGATGGCACAAATTTCCACAGATGTTTATGGGTATTATCTACTACAAAAATCTTTTGTCTCTTTTGTGGTTGGTTTTTTATTTAATCAAAGATGGGATAGGTTTTCACAGATGTTTGCGTTTTAATTTTTTGCGCTGTTATCTTGTTCCTTTATAATAAAAAAGCAGTCAAATCTGACAGCTTTTGTGTTTTACGCTTTTAACCATTCCGAGGAAGAAAGATACTTCTGATCGGGATAATAGATGAAAAGGCAATTTCTACCTTTGATCGTATTGATGATGGGCTGCGTTAAGGCTCTCGGTACTGCGGGACATCCCCAGCTTCTTCCGATTCTTTTGTGCATTGACGCAAAATCATCGCTTACATAATCAGCTCCATGCATAACGATAGCCCTTCTGTATGCCGCATCATTATATCCTTTATCCATTCCCAGCAATTTCAAAGAATATCCGTTGTCTCCCTGGTAAGTGGCGTCCGTGATATAAAATCCTAAGCTGCTCTGCAGCGAACTTTCCGTGTTAGAAAAATTCGTCGCAAATTCTTCGCCTGTATTTTTACCGTGTGCTACCAGTGAATTGAACAGTACTTTTTTCTCGTTGGTATCAATCACCCAAAGTCTTTTGGTATTTGAAGACATAGAAAAATCGCAGATAGTTAATAAATGCGAATCCTGGTTCAGCAATCCTGCTTTTTTCAAATTTTCAAAACCTGTTAATGCTTTTGCGAAAACTTCGTAATTCAGTTCATGTTCAGGGTCAAATTGAATTGATTTGTACAATTCTTCTGATAAAGATGCTGATCCAGCTGTCTTTCCAGATTTCGTGTCTGCTACTTTTTCAATTTTTGTTGTGTTTGCATTCTCAATCTTTGATGCCTTTCCCGGCGAAAGATAGAATGAAGTCGTGACCATATATATCAGGCCTAATACACTATAAAATCCTTTCATTCAATACTATTAAAATCCAAATTAGTGAGGCAAAATTATAAAAACATAATTACCAGACACTTATAAGTCTACAAAGTTTAACTGAATTTAAGAAACTTTAACCTTGTAAAAATTGCGAGATAAAGGTATAATCTCGCAATTTTTACAAAAAATAAGAATTTAAAATCCTATCAAATGAATTTGATTTTACATAGTTATTCTTAATTTTATTCACTTTTATAATTTGAAGAAACCCCAATTCTGTTAAGCCATTCAGGTCTTGTCTTGCTGTGAAACTTGAAATTTTAAACCGGTTTTCTATTTCTTTAACGTTTAAAATCCTATCCGAGTCTTCATTAAGAATTTTAAGAATTTGAGCCTGTCTTTCATTTACATTTGGAATTCTTAAAAATTTTGATGCCTGAATAGCTTCTCTTTGCTTCTCTCCTATATAGTTTTTTAAAGCAATAAAAGCTTTATCCATAGTCTTAATATTGTAATTGATGAAATAGGTCAGGTCATTTTCATCATTTTCTGTATATAAATAAGCTTTCTCATACTGATTTTTTGTATCTTTTATAATTCTAGATATTGAAAGATATTCTGTAAGCCAATAGCCTCTTTTCAACATGTACCAATAAAAAATTGAACGTGCTGTTCTTCCATTACCATCACTAAATGGATGGATCCAGCCAATCATAAAATGGATAATAATACCTTTAATAATCGGATGTATAAAATCTTCTCCTTCACTGTTAAAAAATATGCATAAATCAGCAATTAATTCATTAATTTCCTTGTGGTCAGGGGGAATATGAACAATATCTCCATTTGAAAAATTGGCTACAAAAATTTCATCATTTCTTCTGAAATTTCCTTCTTCCTCTTCGTTTTCAAGAGTATCATTAGTAATCAATTGATGAACTATAAGTAAGTCTTCAACTGTTAGATCTAAGTTTTTATTCTGAACAATATGACGCATAGTTATAAAATTATTTACAATCATTTGCTCAGATTTTGTCTTTGGTTTGAGTTCTTTTTGAATAATCTCTTTTGCTTTTCTTCTAGTTGTATTAGCTCCTTCCATTTGACTACTTGCAATAGCTTCTTCCATAATAGAACTAATAACAAACTTATTTTTATCTGTTTCTGCAATACCAATATTACTCCCCAAATTGCCCCCTATATTTAAATCAAATAAATGCAATGACTTTTGAATATATTCCGTCATGAAGTATTTAAAATAATATTTTCCAAATTTTATTTTATTTGTTCTAAGATTACGATAAAATTTTATAGCATTCCAATACTTTTTAGGGTCAGTTTCTTTTGATAAATATTTAACCTTATCCCAATATAAATAATCATCATCTATTTTCTTCATTTCGCCGGAAAGCCTAATTTTAATAGATAACTTTAGGGTTTCATCATCTTCTATATATTGCGGAGTTTTCTCTACCATAACTTAATCATTAGTGTACCAAATATATGTAAAAACTGCGAGATTTAAATAGAATCTCGCAATTTTTACATATATACAATAAATTCCAGGCTTATAGAATTCATACAATAACGTAATCCCGTGGGCTTTGGACCATCATCAAAAACATGGCCGAGATGGGAATCGCAACGTTTGCAAAGCACCTCTACCCTTTCCATTCCATAAGTAATATCTCTCTTATAATATACGCCTTCTTTATTTGCCTCAAAAAAACTTGGCCATCCGCAGCTGCTTGAGAATTTTGAAGTGGAACGGAAGAGACGATTCCCACAAACCGCACAATAATAATCTCCGATTTCATCGAATTCATTGTATTTGCCGGTAAAAGCTCTTTCCGTAGCAGCTTCCCTGGCAATGGCATATAAATCGGGAGCAAGGATCTTTTTCCACTCTTCATTGGGAATATCCAATTTCGTAGTGTTCGTTCTGGAATAGTATGGATTGTTTTTTGCTTGGTTTTCCATAGAATTATTTTAAGTATTTTGATAATATATAAAAAATAAAAACCACAAAAGTCACAAAAGTTTTTTGACACTTTAAAGCACTTTAGCTTAAAAAGTTCACCACTTTGAAAATTATAAGTTTGATAAAAGGAGAAAATCAAAGATTTTAATAAACTTAGGTATTTAAACCTTTTGTGACTTTTGTGGTTAGAATAAATCATAAGTTCACAACCAAATTTAGTAAATTTGAGAATATGAATGATGAAGCAAAAAGAAAACAGCTGAGAAAATATAAAATGTTCGCCACCGGATTATTTGTCCTGATGGCCGTTATTTTTATCGCCACTACTCTACTTCAGAAATCGAATCCTTCTCACTGGGTTGGTTATGTAAGAGCTTTTTCCGAAGCTGCTATGGTGGGTGCTTTGGCAGACTGGTTCGCTGTGACTGCCTTATTCCGGCATCCGCTTGGCCTTCCTATTCCACATACGAATCTTATTGAAAACAGTAAGCAGCGGCTTGGTGATAATCTAGGCAGCTTTGTGGTGAGTAATTTTCTTTCTCCACAGAATATACGGCCATATATTCAGAAGCTTAAAATCTCAAATTTTGTAGGTGAATGGCTGGATAAGGAAAAAAACCAGGATATTTTGATCAGAAATTTATCCGATATTGTTTTGGATATCCTTAATAAGCTTGATGATACTGCCGTGAGCCAATTCATCAGCAAGAAGGTTTCTGAAATGACAGATGACATCAAACTTAATAAAGTAGTCGGAAACGGCATCAGCTATATTCTGGAAAAAAATGACCACCAGAGAATTGTCACCAATCTTTCCCGGCAGATCAAAGACTATATTATCGAAAATGATGAAATGATCAAAGACCGTGTTCAGAAAGGAAGCTATTCATTTATTCCTTCATTTGTTGATAATAAGATTGCCGATAAAATTGCCAGTGGACTTTCTGATTTTTTTAAGGAAATTGAAGAAGGTCCGGAGCATGAAATCCGAAATCTGGTTACGCAGAAGATTCAGGAATTTTCTACAGACCTGAAGGAAGACCCGAAATGGGATGAAGAATTCAAAAGCATTAAAAACGGGCTTTTAAAAAGTGATAAGCTGGATGAATATTCCCGTGATATCTGGACTTCCATTAAGAATACCCTGATGAAGGAATTACAGGATGAGCAGTCTTCTTTAAAGAACTATCTCACGAAAAACCTGAGCGAATTTTCGGAAAATTTAAAAACAGACGAAAATCTTCAGAATAAAATTGACCATTGGGTAAGGGTAACTGCCTACAAATATATTCTTAAAAACACGCACCAGTTCGGGAACCTCATCAGTTCTACGGTAGGAAACTGGCAGGGTAAAGAGCTGAGTGAGAAGCTGGAGCTGGAAGTTGGGAAAGATTTACAGTTTATACGGGTAAACGGAACCTTAGTTGGCGGATTGGTAGGCCTTGTTATTTACACCATTGCCCATTTCTTCCTCTGAAAAACTAAAAAAACTATACCCTAACCATGAAAAAAATCTTTACTTTACTGTTTTCCTTAAGCTTAACATTTTTTCTCTGTCAGAAAGTTGAACTTAAGGAAATGACTGATTCTTCGCAGGTCTTCAAAGGTGAAATCGCAGGAGCTCCCATTACTATGCAGCTTCATTTCGCTGGTATTGCAGATTGCAGCCTGTATCAGTATTTTGTTGACGGCTGGTATTATTATGATAAATATCAGAAAAAAATACCCCTTACCGGTATTTATGATTACGGAAAACTTTCTCTATACCATTTCGGAAACAGGCAAAAACAAAATTCTGAACTGCTGAAAGAACGGATCACGTCTCCTCAGAAAGTGGAAAAAACAGCCGAAATTGCAACGGCATTATCTCCTAAGGAATATATTGTATTTGAGCAGGATAATCCCAAAGAAAATGTTATTTCGGGAAGTTTTTATCTTAATCAGAAGGTTCAGCCTGCCCAACTATTCACAGGTAATAATATGATCTACCGTTATAACAATTACCTGATACTGCCCAGCAACAAAAAGATCAACACATTTGATTTTATCAATAAACATGGCGGAAATCATCTGATATCCTATGCTTCCGGAGAAAATGGAAACCGGGTCTTGCTGTATTTTGAACATTCCTCAAACTTTAACGCCTGTGGAAGATGCGGGGCCAGTGAGGGCGAAAAAGGCTACAGAATTTTATACTTCACAAAAGACTGGAATTATAAAAGCTATGAAGAATTTCTCACTGAAAGCTGCCTGGAAAACATCTATGATACAACAGAAACAAAATCCAAAGACCGGAAAATACTAAAATATAAGATCAATAAAACAACCACTTCCCCGGCTTATACCCTTACAGTGGATGTAAAAAATGCATCTGTTGTAAAATCAAAATAAAAAAGAGAGCTTTTCAACTCTCTTTATATTTTATCTTGGCAATCTGGTTGCTCTTTTTAAAAGTTCTTTATTGATTTCATTGATCAGTTCCGGGCCTTCATAAATAAACCCTGTGTAAAGCTGTACCAGACTTGCTCCCGCGTCCAGTTTTTCAATGGCATCTTTTGCAGAATGAATTCCTCCTACTCCGATGATTGGGAATGTTCTGTTACTTTTTTCAGAAAGATATTTAATCATTTTCGTACTTCTCTCGCGAATTGGCTTCCCGCTTAAACCGCCATTTCCGATTTCTGCTAAAACTTCAGGGGAAGTTTTCAATCCCTCTCTGTTGACAGAAGTATTGGAAACTACGATACCGTCAATTTTTGTTTCTGCAATCAGTTCAATAATTTCATCTAACTGATTGTTATTCAAATCCGGAGCTATTTTCAGTAAAATTGGTTTCTGTACAGATTTTGACTGGTTGATTTTCTTAACTTCAGTAATTAATTCCCGAAGGTATTCCACATCTTCCAGTTTGGCGTGGCTTCCTACATTGGGACAACTTACATTGAGTACAAAGTAATCTACATAAGGATGCAGGCCTTCAAAACAATCCAGATAATCCTGTGTGTAATTTTCCGGTGTGGTGTCCGTATTTTTTCCGATGTTTCCACCGATAATTATTTTTCCTTTATTGCCTTTCAGTTTTTCAATGGCAGCTTCAAGACCATCGTTGTTAAAGCCCATTCTGTTGATGATTCCTCCGTCTTCAATTAAACGGAACAGTCTTTTTTTAGGATTTCCCGCCTGGGCTTTTGGTGTTACCGTTCCAATTTCTACAAATCCGAAGCCTAAATCTCCCAATTCATTAAATAAAACTGCATTTTTATCAAAACCGGCCGCCAGTCCTACAGGATTTTTAAATTTCAGACCGAAAACTTCTCTTTCCAGACGTTTATCTTCAACGGGTTTTGGGAAAAATAATTTGGTGAGAAATCCAAAATTTTTAAGCACCGAAAAAGTAAAGTGATGAACTTCTTCGGGATCAAATTTGAAAAGGACCGGACGAATGAGCGATTTGTACATTGAAAAAAAGTTTTACAAAAATACTCATTTTAAAATTAATGGCTTGTTGATGTGTGATAGTTATTTTAATATGTAAACACAAATTTCACAAATACTTTCACGAATAGCACAAACAACAGTTGAATCCGTAAATTCAGCGGAATATTTAAAAAATTAAGAATAAGAACTCAAATCTAAATTCAAAATATTTCCTACCCTTTTAAATTCATCATCTATAGTCGCATTTACCGTAATTCTTTCGTTAGAAAAAGGATGATTAAAAATCAATTGATGGGCATGAAGCGTCATTTTATTGATACCAAATGTTTGAAGCCATAATTTATTCTGCTTATTGCAACCATGTTTTCGACAGCCTAAAATTGGGTGTAAAATATGTTTAAAATGCTTTCTCAACTGGTGAAACCGTCCCGTTTCTGGAATAGCTTCCACTAAACAATATCTGGAAGTCTGATGCTTTAAAAAGGGCAAATCTATTTCCGAAGTCTGCAAACGGCGATAATAAGTGACTGCATTCTGCCTGACTTCATTTTCATTAATTAAATCATAATCAATAGTTTCTTCATCTTTCGTCCAGCCACGGAGAATAGCGATATACTTTTTTTCCACTTCTCTGCCCGCAAAACGATCGCTCATAATTCTAAGCGTTTCCTTATCTAAGGTAAACAGCAAAACACCCGAAGTTTTTCGGTCAAGACGATGCACCGGATAAACTTTTTGCCCGATCTGCTTTCTCAACTCCTGAATCGCGTAAGTATCTGCCTCTCCCGCATAAAAGGATTTATGAACCAGTAATCCGCTGGGTTTATTGATGGCGATAAGATGCTCGTCGCGATAAAGAATTTCTAACATGGGACAAAAGTAGAGATTTTTGATTGATCCGGCTCTGATTGCAGTACAATGGATTGCCGATCCATGAAAATTTATTCCCAGAGATCCGTTCGTCTTTCATTAAATTCGTTAGATTTGTAAAGGAACATATTAAAAACTGATCCTGAATATCTTATTTTTTACTTAATAAAAAAGCTATGGTAGATTATTTTGGTTTTTTTGTAACATTGATCATTATTTCTGTTATTATAGCAGTAACCAACATCTTTTTTATAAGATTAAAACAATATAAAACGGCAAAAATATTACTGTTCATTATTGCAGGAATTTTATTTATCATCGGTATAGGGGGATGTTTTTTGATGACAATATCCAATGTAGGATCTTACAGATATTAATTCCCAATAAAAAACATTATTTTTGCACATCAGACGTAAAAAAATTATGGCAAAGCAAGAAGATGTTTTCAAGAAAGTGATTTCTCACGCTAAAGAATATGGTTTTATTTTCCCATCCAGTGAGATCTATGACGGTTTATCCGCTGTTTATGACTATGGACAGAACGGCGCCGAATTAAAAAACAATATCAAACAGTATTGGTGGAAAGCTATGGTACAGCTTAACGAAAATATTGTGGGTATAGATTCGGCGATCCTTATGCATCCTACCACATGGAAGGCATCGGGCCACGTAGACGCTTTCAACGATCCATTGATTGATAATAAGGATTCTAAAAAACGTTTCAGAGCAGATGTTTTGGTGGAAGATTACTGCGCTAAAATTGAAGATAAAGAGAACAAGGAAATTGAAAAGGCAGCGAAAAGATTCGGAGATTCTTTTGATAAGGCTCAGTTTGAAGCAACCAACCCAAAAATCCTTGAATACAGGGCAAAAAGAGAAGCTATCCTTTCAAGACTGGCAAAATCCCTTGAAAATGAAGACCTTGCCGATGTAAAAGCTTTAATTGAAGAGCTGGAAATTGCTGATCCTGATACAGGTTCTAAAAACTGGACGGAAGTAAGACAGTTCAACCTGATGTTCGGTACTAAATTAGGTGCTTCCGCAGATTCTGCAATGGACCTTTACCTGAGACCGGAAACAGCTCAGGGTATCTTCGTTAACTTTTTGAACGTACAGAAAACTTCACGTCATAAACTTCCTTTTGGTATTGCACAAATTGGTAAAGCATTCAGAAATGAGATTGTTGCCAGACAGTTTATCTTCAGAATGCGCGAATTTGAACAGATGGAAATGCAGTTTTTTGTAGCTCCGGGAACTGAACTTGAATTCTACGAAAACTGGAAGCAAAAACGTCTGAACTGGCACCTTGCTCTTGGATTAGGTAATGAAAACTACAGATTCCACGATCATGAAAAGCTGGCTCATTATGCGAATGCCGCAGCTGATATTGAATTCAATTTCCCATTTGGATTTAAAGAATTGGAAGGTATTCACTCCAGAACGGATTTCGATTTAAAAGCTCATGAAGAATATTCTGGAAGAAAGCTTCAGTTTTTCGATCCTGAAAGAAACGAAAACTATGTGCCTTATGTGGTGGAAACATCTGTAGGTTTAGACAGATTATTCCTTTCTATCTTCTCACACTGTCTTAAAGATGAAGTGCTGGAAGACGGTTCAGAAAGAACAGTATTGTCTTTACCTCCTGCATTAGCACCAATTAAAGCGGCAATCCTTCCGTTAATGAAAAAAGACGGGTTAGCAGAATATGCAGAGAAAATTTTCAATGATTTGAAATATGATTTCAACTTATTCTATGAGGAAAAAGACGCCATCGGAAAACGTTACAGAAGACAGGATGCAATCGGTACTCCATACTGTATCACCATCGATCACGACTCTTTAACCGATCATACGGTGACCATAAGAGACAGAGACACGATGCAGCAGGAAAGAGTTCCCGTTTCTGAATTAAGAAGGATCATTGATGAGAAAACGAATTTCAGAAATTTACTTTCTAAAATATAAATTAAAGCCCCAATATCTGGGGCTTTTTTAATTTGTAATTATATAACACAAACATCTGCTAAATCTGCTAAATCTGTGAGCGTTAAAATTCTCTCGCAGATTTAGCAGATAAAGCAGATTTCTTTTAGTGCTTAAGAATTATTATATTTTTTTACTTGAGTTTTTACAGGGAAAATGAAATATTTCCAGTGTATATCTTAATTTATTACTTTTGCAAAAAACACCCATGATGAAAAAATTATTCCTGCTAATGTTTGGTCTGGTACAGACTTTACTTTTTTCTCAAACCCAGAATCTGGCTACTTTAGCTACCGGGAAATATTTAGGACTAAAATCTATTTTAGACAATGATAAAAACCTTTTCGGTTATTTTGCACTTTATGATTTAGGGAAAACGGAAAACAACAAAAAGAAGAACAAATTAGAGTACATCATTTTTGATAAAAATCTCAATTCTCTTTCCACCGGAAATTTTGAAAGTGATGAAACGGCTATCGAATATTATTCTTATATCAACCCGGAAAAGCAGTTAGTCATTACCCCTTCCTTCAATGCATATGATTATGCTTTTGACACTTCATTTTATACTCCTTCAGATTTTATTATCAGTCTTAATGATTACCAGATCAAAAAGAAAGATAACCTTCAGTATGACGGAACCAATCTTACTCCGGTATCTGTTTCCAAAACAAATGGAGAACGAAAAGACGACAACAGGAATCTAAAGAAAACTGCCGGGTATCAGCTAACCTCTGAAGTCATAGGGCTTAATAATAACCATACGCTTATTTTTGAATACAAATACGACAGGCCTTTGTTTAAAGACATTTCCCTGAAATTCTTCAATGACAAAAATGAAAAAGTATGGGATTATAAATTCTTTGATCAGGATAATAAATACAATTCCGTTAACTTCAAGGTGGTAAATTTTGACAATGATATTCTGATTGCCAAAGTGTATAAATATCAGAAAGATTCTGTGGAGTATAATTTTATGGTATTCGATCTGAAAACAGGCAAGGTAATTTCCGTACTTCCGTTTCCTTATGAAAGAAATCTCTATATTACCCTTAACTCTGTAGACGGGGCAATAAACGGCAAATACAATACAAACGATAAACTGACGTCATTGCTGAGATATTCCGGAGGCCCGCTTAATTTTTATAATGAAGGGTTTGTAAAGCTTATTTATGATAAAAGTACCAGCCAGCTTTCATTTAATGAAATTCACCTTCTCGATGATGTGTACAGCAGTCATAAAGATATTGAAGAGCTTAAGGAGCCGTTTGACTCTAAAGACATTGATATAAAATCCGTAAGCTTTTTAAAGAATAATGATATTGTTGCCATTTTTCAGAAAATAAGCAGGAAAAATAATGCGGTTTCAGATATCATCATGATGCAGTTTGATCCGATGATGAAACTGAAAAACCTTAAAGTTTATCCTACCCAGAAAAACAGCAGCTATCTTTTTTCACAGTACCTGAATGATAAAAACGATATGGTATTTTTCTATGCCGATACAGAAAGGAAAAACAGGGAAAAAAAGTGGAATCTCTTTATCAATACTTTTATCAACGGACAATGGAAACAGGAAGTACTGCCAATGACTTCAGAGAACAATATTACAATTCCTTATATGGCAAAAGAAGGATATATTCTCCTTCAGGAATTCAATGAAAAAGAAAAATTCAATAAAATACGCCTGGAAAGACTGAATTATTAATATCGTTCAAATTAATTTATTATTTTCAGCAAAAAAAATAATCATGAAAAAAATATATTTTCTGCTCTTTGGATTATTCCAGACTTTGTCCTATTCCCAGACCCAGGACCTTACAACCCTTGCTGCCGGTGAACATGTGGGAATGAATGCCCTGTTCGATGATAAAGATAACCTTTATGGGTATGTATCCCTTTATTCTTACGGGAAAACCGGTGACAAAACCAAGAAGTTCGAATATGTGATCCTGGATAAAAACCTCAACCCTGTTGCCAACAAAGAGTTTGAAGGAGATATTACAGCCGGATCTTACCTCGGTTATGTAGATTTTAAAGGACAAATTATTTTAAAACCTTCGATGATGGATTATTCCCTGGTAAAAAGCAGGGAAATTTTCACACCCGTTTCTATGGTAATAGATCCGAAAACCAATACCATCAAAAGAAAAGTTTATTATGATTATCTTGAAGATGGTACATTCAAGGAGATCAATGAACCTAAAAACTGGAAAGCACAACGCAAGGAAAACCGTGAAGAAAAAAAAGAGAAAGGCTATAATTATGTTTCTGCCGTAGGAGAAGTAAAGGAAGGCGGCTATTTTGCCATAGAATACAAAGATTATGGAAAATATATAAACAGCAACAGCATCATTAAATTCGATGATAATAAAAAGGAGCTTTGGAGGTATAAATATAATACGGAAGGAAACAAAAAAGTATTCTCCACATTATCCGTTCTGGAAAGGGATGAAAATTATATGTACTGTATCATGAAAAAAGTGGACGATGACAAAAAAGCTTTCAGCCTTGTTGTGATTGACATGAAAACAGGAAAAGACGCTGCCAACAAACCCATCACAGGACTTCCTGATACAACTATTGACCTCATCGACAGCTTTACTTCCGGATATGGCAACAGCCTTGACAACGATAAGACATTTGATGATAAAATAGTATTAACAGGCAGAAACTACGGAAGCAATAACTATGATATAGGATTTGCAAGGTTAATGGTTAATAAATCAGATTTTTCCATTGATACCAAGACACTTAACTATAAACCCGATTTTGCAGGTTACCTTCCTAAAATTGACGGTCATGGGTATGTAGAAAGCGGATATTACCTTCAGACCAAAGATATGTATTTTATGAGTGACGGCAGCGTGGGCATCCTTACCGAAAAATACAAACCGGCCGGCCAGTACAATGCTCCCAAAACTACGGATTTAGTTTATATTTATACCGATAAAGACTTCAAAATCAAAAATGTCAAGGTTTTTGAAAAAGAAAAAACAAAATGGGTAAACAGCGACTACCTTTTCTCACAATACCTGAACGGCGGAAAAGATGTTGTGTTCTTCTACCGCGATTATCAGAAAGATGAAGTAACCCGACAGAAAAAATGGAACCTTTTCATCAATACGGTTATTAACGGGAATTTCAAACAGGAAATCATTCCCATTTCCGAAAAAGACAACTACACCGTTATACCATATGTTGGAAAAGAAGGTTATATCCTCCTCCGTGAGTACAACGAAAAAGAAAAATTCAATAAGATCCGTTTAGAAAAACTGAACTATTAAAAAATAAGAATCCTGATGATGCATCAGGATTCTTTTATTGGGTAGCTGTTCTGGTAAAAGTCTGCTATATTTTTTATATCATCAAGGCTTAAATTCCACATAAAGTTCAGGAACTGCTGATAACTCTCACTTTGATCTTTAGGCTCTATCCTGTCAAGATAACGGTTCAGGTTATAATTTTTCCGGGCCTCGTATATTTTTGCAAAACATTTCCCCAGCCAGCCTTTATAATACTTTTCCTCTTCATCGTCCTGCAAAAACTGCATAGATGCATAAATTCCCAGTCCGTAATCTTCAGAGTGAAAATAATTGGGCAAAATTTCCATTCTGGCCATTTTCTTCAATGTTGTAAAAGTTTCGGTAGCTTTTTCCGGTCCGGCAGGTGTTTTCAGTTCTGCGAAGACTGTTTTGAGCTTTTCAATTCTTCTGGACATTTCGGGATGTGATGCCAGGGAATCTTTATTCAGCTTTTCTTTGTAAAAATTATAATTATACAGAGAAAAATCCTCTTTCTTCATCCACTTTTCATTAAAAGCCTGTTTTGGAAGATCAAAAAGCTTTTTATAGGTTGTTACCTTTAATTCACGGGGAGAAATAGTATCAAAATCCTGCAGGCGTTGAAGAGCATTTACGTATTCAACTTTCCTGAAATCACTGTTCTTAAAAATCACATAGCCCAGCGAATCTGCCTGCATTTCCTGCTTTCTTCTCTCCACTCCTTTTTTATAGGCACGGTTTTTAAGAATATCAAATGCTTTCTGGTTCTGGCTCTGGCTTCTTTTTACCGTTATTTCCTTCAGATTATGAACTGTTATTTTATCCAGCTGGTCCTGCTCAATGATGCTTAAAAATGTTTTAAGCGAATGTTCATCAATCTTATGTCCCAACTCATGGGTAATTACCGCTGCAATCTGGTCTTCGTTGTTAAGCCAGTTGTATAACCCCATATTAATCACAAAAGTTCCGTCTGCAAGGCAGTAAGCATTTGGAGTATTATCTCTTGCCACTAAAATTTTCAGATCCTGAGGGATGTTCGGGTTATTTTTTTTGAGACGCTGGATCAGGCTTTTTATCTCAGTTTCAAATTCAGATTTGAAAATAAAATCCTTGTTTTTTACCTGCTTTTCAAAATCAGTTCCGAATTCTTTATAAATTTTAGACAGCTCTGAGCCTGTCTTTCCGGAATACTGCGATTTTAATTTTTTAATAAAAACCTCATTATTTCCGGTAAAACTCTTTAAAAATTCTTTCCTCTGCAAATAGTCTGCGGTGTCGATCATTTTATAGGTCTGGGCTATTCCCGTCACTGAAAAAATGAAAAACACGAATACAATAAGTTTTCTGGTCATATTTTTCATCATTTATCGCAAAAATAGTTTATTTACCATTCCTTTTTTATTTTCTTGTCAAAATTATTTTAAATTTGTTTAGGACTGATATTCATGACCATATGAAGGCATTAAAATATGTAATAGGCGGAGCAGCCGTGGGGGTAGCTGCAGTTTATCTTTTGGGATACGATTATTTATTCAGCGGAATCTCCAAAACATATCTCAAAGGAAAATCCAGCGCTTATATTGACGACGGAAAGCTGTTCCCGGGAAACCTCATCGCTACGGAGGAGCCGGTATTGTGGACAGAAGATCCTGAATATAACCATAAAGAACTGCCTGAAAATGTAACTGAAAATTTAAAGCATTCCAAAACCGCCGCTTTTGTCGTCATAAAAAACGGGAAAATTCTTCATGAACAGTATTGGGACGGTTATAACCAACTTTCCCAGACTAATTCCTTTTCCATGGCAAAAGCTGTAACCGTAATGTTACTGGGAAAAGCGATGGAAGAAGGCATCATCGGGAATATGGATGAAAAATTTTCAGATTTCTATCCTGAATTTAAAGAAAAAGAATTCGGACGCAATGTTACCCTTAAAAACTTAGCCCAGATGGAGGCCGGGCTTGACTGGGATGAAAATTACAACAACCCCTTTCTTCCGAATGCCAAAGCCTACTATGGTAAAAATCTTATCAAGGCAGTATTTTCAAGAAAGTTTAAAGAAGAACCGGGAACCCGGTATGAATACCAGAGCGGATCTACCCAACTCCTCGGATTTGCATTAAAAAAAGCGCTGAACCAGACGTTATCCAGCTATTTATCAGAAAAATTCTGGATTCCAATGGGCATGGAACAGAACGCTTCATGGAGTACAGATAATTACGGAATGGAAAAAACATACTGCTGCATCCACTCCAATGCAAGAGATTATGCAAAACTGGGACAATTGTTTTTAGATAACGGAAAAGCAGGTGAAAAGCAGATCCTCAGTTCAGATTTTATTGAGCAAATGAGGACACCTACAGAAAAATCTGAAGAGATCTACGGAACGGGACTTTGGATTAATCATGATAACCCAATAAAACACTATTACTTCCTGGGACTGCAGGGGCAGTACATTATCATGGTTCCTGAACATAATATGGTGATTGTAAGAACCGGAAGCTACAGCAATAATCCTAAAAATGACAGGGGAAGACCGGATCAGGTAAGATTTCTTGTTAATGAGACCGTACAATTATTTCAGTAAAAAAACATGGAAAAACACAATACAAAAGTTGACGAATACATTGAAAAATCCCCGGATTTTGCAAAACCTATTTTAAATTACCTCCGTGAAATAATTCATGAAGCATGTCCCGATGCAGAGGAGGCCATTAAGTGGAAATTTCCTGCATTCATGTATAAAGGAAAAATCCTTTGTTCTATTACTTCATTCAAGCAGTATTGCAGCCTCGGGTTCTGGCTGCATGGGGAAATGAAGACTTTGAAGGAAATGGAAACCACAGCAGAAGAAAGCTCCATGTTCAGTTTAGGCAAGCTTACTAAAATGGAAGATCTGCCCTCAAAAGTTCAGCTGAAAAATGCAATTAAGGAAGCTATGGAGCTTACGGATATGGGCGTTACAATGAAAAAAGCGGCACCATCCAAAGTGGAAACCGATATTCCTGACTATTTTCAGGCAGCTTTGAATAAAAACAAAACTGCATGGTCTGTTTTTGAACAAAAATCCCCGTCTTTCAGAAAAGAATACATCAACTGGATTACTGAAGCCAAAACCGAAGCAACCAGAAATAAAAGAATGGAACAGTCTTTGGAATGGATAGCCGAAGGAAAATCCAGAAACTGGAAGTACGAAAAAAAATAAACACAGATGGAGAAAAAAATTATACTCTTTCTCTTACTTATTTTTTCAAATCTCATATTTTCTCAACATTTTGATTTTGAGAAACAGTATAAATATGCACGGTCTCTGTCTTCTAAAAATCCGGACAGCTCGGAAATTATCCTGAACACCATCATAGATTCTGCACAGAAGAAAAATCAGCCAAATTATATAGCCAAAGCCTATTATTTAAAATCATTCAACAGTTATTTAAGATCTGATGCAAAAGGAACTCTTGATTTTGCAGAAAAAGCACTGAAAATTTCTACAGAGAACAACTATGCTCCCGGAAAGGCCCTCGCCTACAGAATGCAGGGAACACAGTATGCCAAACTGGGACTGTTAAAAGAAGCTTCACAAAGCCTGAATAAAGGTTTGGCGGAAATAAAAAATGAAAATACAGATGAAGGCCATGAGCTGAAAGGAATGATCTATAATTCTTTCCTGATACTTCTTAACCAGAATGAATATCAACAGAAAGAGTCTTATTCTAAAAATGCCATTCGTGAATTTCAGCAGATCAAAAATATTCCGAGACGGAATGAACTTCTGGTTTCTGCCTATACCAATCTGGGGTATAACCTGTCTGAAGTTAAGAAGTTTGGTGAGGCCCAGTCTTTTTTTTCGAAAGCTCTTGCACTGGCCGGGCATGATAATTATTATCTGAAATCCAATATTCTCCACGATATCGGGTTTTCGTACTCACAACAGAATAAGCAGGACAGTGCTGTTTTATATTATCAGAAGGCTTTAACAATTGCCAGTCAATATGGTTTTACCGAAAAGAAAATAGAAATTACCAAAAACCTAGAGGAGGCTTACACGAAACTGAATGATCTCCAGAATGTTCAGAAATATAAATTAAAAAATCTTGAACTAAAGGACAGTATCGCTTATAATCAAAAAATGGCCGTCAATCAGACCCTTAACAAAAAGGAAGAAAATTTTGACAGGCAGCTGATTAAAAGCCACAGCCTCTCCAAAGGTCTTATTACAGCCTGTATCATTCTGCTTCTCGTTTTAGGAGCGGTAATTTTTAATATGTTCAGCCTTCGAAAAAAACACAAAAAAGCTGTAGCACAAATTTATCAGCAGGGAATTACTCCGGTTGCTTATGAAGAGGATTCCCTTGAGGCTGAAGATCAATCAGATAACAATATTCCGACTGATATAAAAATTTCCGTTGAAACAGAAGAACATATTTTAGCTGGCTTAAGAGCCTTTGAAGAGAACTTTGACTTTAACAAAAAAAATATTTCGCGCTATAATTTATCTAATGCCCTGAATGTGAATACAAAGTATTTATCCGCGGTCATTAAAAAACACAAAAATTTCAATTTTAATCAATACATTAATCATCTGAGGATTAATTATATTGTTGGCAAACTAAAGAACGAGCCGCAATACCGTAAATACAAAATCAATCACCTTGCGGAAATTACAGGATATTCTTCCCATAGCGCATTCTCACTTGAATTTAAAAAAATTACAGGAATCCATCCTTCCGCTTTCATTAAAGCACTTGACGGAATTTCCTGATTACTGTTCTGCAATAGTCAGATTATTATATCCTCCCGTATTATTCAGTGAAAAACCCGTTGTATTCAGGCTATTTAAATTGAACCAGATATATGGCATCAAACGCTGTCCCGTAGTCATATAAAAAGAAGCCGTACAGTTACTTCCCGCATCAATATTTCCGTTACTGTTGGACGACATTGTATTCACGCACTTCACCGTGTTTACAATATTGGCAGCAAGTACCCCGGCTGTATTGTCATACAACTGCCAGATTGCCTCTATCTGAATAGGATTCAAAGGGTCTGCCGTATAATTAATGGCAAGAGGGGCCAGGTCTGTAGTAAAGGTCGCCACATACACTCCGTTCCGGGGAGCTGTAAAAATTCCTGTAGAAGCATTAAAGCTGCTTCCGGAGTTGCTTTCAAAAGCCTTCGTCCAGCCCACCAGATAATTACTCGCTCTGTTTTGCAGGCCTGTAGTGGTAGTTGCAGAGGGGGTAACCAATTTTACGGTATTATCCGTTTTGGAAGCAATCACAATAACTTTATTAACAGCCGGCTGGGCAGTAAGTAAAGGAAGCCACTCATTTCCATTGGAATATTCCATCCCGGTATTGTAGCGCACCGCCCCTTCATCTGCCGCTGCTGCCGTAAGTGAAGAAGTTCCAAAACCAATTGCCCCGTTTCCGGAGTTCCTGGCATCTACTTTCACTGCCGGGCTGTGTGTTCCCACTCCTATTCTTCCCGCACTTGTAATCAGAATATCATTACTCTGCTGAACAGGGGTAAATGTAGTTCCTGATACAGGATTGTCCTTCTGGCCATCGGTATGAAGAATTCCTATCGGATTTGGAGTATTGATTCCGACTTGTGAAAATGTAAAATTAAAGCTAAGTGCTAAAATTATTAATAAATATCTTTTTTTCATCATTCCTGTTTTTATAGTCCGAAAATACTTAGAGAAGTCAGTGAACCAGCCGCATCCAGTGTTTTTGCTGTTCCTAAAGCCTGGTTCAGACTTACCGTGATATTATCTCCCTGATTAAGATTAAAAATCCCCGAACAACTTCCTGCCACACGGTTGGAAAGTGAATTAGTTCCCGGATAGCTTCCCACACATTTGAAGACCTTATTGGTTGCTGTAGAAGTAGAATTCGTCTGGATCAGCGTTTCATAACGTGAATCATCGGCAATCGTTCCTGAAGCCAGTGAAAATGTGAAAGAAACAATATATACCCCGGTTTTTGATGCAACAAAAACTCCTGTTCCCGAATTAAAGCTGCCGTTGACATCTGTTTTTTTCGTCCAGTTAATCACCGTTGCCTGGGTTCCGCTGGTAAAGTTCTGTGTTGATGAATTTTCAGCATCCACGAAATCATTGGGAGCTTTATGTGCCAGTGCAACCCAGGAAGATCCATTGGAGTAGCTCATATCCTGTGTCCCGGAATTATACCTCATCGCCCCTGCTTTTGCTGCCGAAGCTGTCTGTGATGTTCCTCCGATACCTAAGGCATTCAGATGCTCATCAGACCGTAAATCCAATCTTGTTTTAGGTAATTTTGTTCCGACTCCCATATTTCCTGAAGAAGTAATAACCACGTCATCGTAGTAACTGGTAGAGGTTGAGGGAACTGTATTTTTCTGTCCGTCCACATGAAGTATGGCCTCGGGAGCAGATGTATTGATTCCCACCTGTGCCTTAATAAACAGACTTCCGCCTATCATTAAAGTAATTGCTAATCTTTTTTTCATATCAAGTGTGTTATTGTTCTACAATGGAAAGATTCACAAAGCCGTACTCATTGCTTGCGGGGGTGGTATCCGTCCTCAAACTTAAGCTTCCGTTATACACCGACTGGTAAATATGCGGCTGAAAGGTATCTCCTTTATTAAGCTGAACTCCTGCAACGCATGAGCCTGCCACCTGCGCCTGTTTTGAGGTATTCGAAAAGGATTTTACGCATTTTTTAACGACAGTGCTTCCGTTTACAACATATCTGGCTTCGGAAAAATACCCTGAAACAATAGGAATTCTTACAAAATCATATGTAAAAGAGATCAGGTAAACACCGGTTCTGGGTGCTGTAAAGGTTCCTGTTGAGGGTATGAAATTAGAAGTAGGATCAGAGATTTCAGTCCATCCTGAGATTCCGGTAGAGGTCTGATAGGGAACTTTAACCGCAAAATTATTTGCCTGAAGATTAGCTACTACGACAGCTTTTGTAGGTGAAGAAATAAAATCCTGCCATACCACTCCATCTGAATACTGCATTTTTCCGCCATTCAGCGGATTGTACCTCATGGCTCCCGAACCTGCTGCAGGTGCTGTCTGGGTAGTCTCTCCTATCCCGATAGAATTATCCGGGTTATTGGCAGAACGGGCGTCTATTTTTACTGCGGGAGTAAGGATTCCAAGTCCAATTTCCCCGGTAGCGGTAAACACCACATCATTAGCCGCCTGAGCTGCATTCGGGGCTCCTGATAGCGGATTATCTTTACTTCCGTCAGTGTGCAGCAAGGCTTGAGGGCTTGATGTATTAATGCCCACTTGCGCATTAACAATACTCATCAGAAAGCATCCTCCAGCCATTACACTTTTCATCAATGTGTTCAATTTTTTCATGCAATTTGTGGTTTTTAGAATGTGAAAATTCTTTGCACAAAGATAGACTGAAGCCGGCTATCTGAACAAGACACAGAAAAGAAACCAAAGTATAAACAGCTGGAAATGTATACTTTATAAATTTTAAAACAATATCAAAATTCGGAATTTTAATAAATCCGGGTAGCCGGCATCGGAAAAAAGTGCATTTTTTTAGTTTAAAAATAGACTCAATAGGAATTTTTAAACCCTGCTCCAATCTGAAATTGACTTCAGGAAGTATGTTTTGTTTTTTAAGAACGTTTTATAATCTATGAAAAGATGCTCCCGTCTAAAAGTATTTTTCCGGTTCATGTTTTTAAAATGTACTTTTTATTTTTCCGGATTTCCTGAAGAATGTTAAACCAATTATAAGAAACAGTTTTTCCTTTTTACTCTTTTTTATAAGTTTTTTTTTGGAGGCATGTTTTTATCAAATCCTTCGTTTCAATTCATTTTTTTTTGTGGAAAGACCGGAAAAGTGTAAAAAGAATAGTAATAAAACAGGGGGCTGGGCTTCATTTACACAAGATTTATGTTCTAAAACAATGGAAAAAAAAGGAAAATGATTAAAGCTAAAAACAAAAATACAAGATATTAATAATCAAAATATTAACTCTGATTATTTTTATAAAACTACTCTTTAAATTTATAAATCTACTACGCATTTTATTTCACAAAACTGTAGACTTAATTAGTTTTAAGAAATTTTTCTACACAATCTTATTATCCACAACATATACTTAACAATACATAATTAAAACAATTATTTCTTAAACTAATAAGTTAAAACAAAGCGGTTGCCGAAAAGCTTAACAGAGTAGGCATAATAAAAAATCATATATATCATGAAAAAAATCAGTTTGAGTACTGTTAAGAACAGTATGAAGAGAGATGAGATGAGAACAATCAAAGGCGGTTGCGGTTATTGCGGCTGCTGGGCTTATTATTGCTCAGCTTCAGGAAAAAGTTCTTACTGTACTTATCTTGGAGGATGTTGTTAATCTGACATCGTAAGAGGTTGATATTATCAACCTCTTTTTATCTAATTAGTTATTTGAAATATTAAAATTTTCAGATGGAATTAAACAAAGAAATAAATTCACTACTGCTATACTTAAAAGATCAAAATATTGATATTGATGATGAAGAATTAAAATTCCAAATAGAATCTCACCCCGATTCTCCAAGTCTGTTGTCTTTTTGTGATGCTTTATCTTTCTTCGGGATACCTAATGTTGCATTTCATCTGTATGTAGACAGAATAGAAGATCTTCCGGACACTTTTGTTGTTCTCGTTTTGGGTACGGAAAAGGAAACCCAGCCTTATTTATCATATGTAAGAAAAAAGCAGGATCATTATATATAATACTCCCCATCCTTAGGACAGTATTTAACAAAATTTAAGATATTTTTTTTCAATTTTTGGGCTAAAATTGTTAATAACTTTTTGGCCCTT